>CAMNJG010000006.1 GCA_946541285.1 uncultured Clostridia bacterium | reverse complement strand
GCTGCCGGCTTCCGGATCGTTCGCCCGTATGCCGCGCGGCGGGATGATAAGGCGAACATATCCGCCTGAAATGCGGAAAGACTGGCCGATTGCTGAACAGCAACCAGTGCCGGTGTTACTGACGCACCGACGGTGAAACCGGAAACATTTGATTGTATACAACAATTAAGAGCCCCGAAACTGTTGATTTTCCCCGCCACTTAAGGTAAACTTTACATAAAAATTATTACATCTTTATATTCAGAAAAAATCCCCACTGACAAGATTTCTTTCAGTGATTTCTTTTCTTCAGGGAGACACCGGTTCATCAGAAAACACCCTGTTTTTACCGGGCATCGGAAAAAGATGCGATCCGTACTCCCTGTGCGGGATTTTTTCAGGAACGGAGGGACTTGAGAAGATGAGCTTATTTTCAAAACATCTGTCAAGCATTAAGGTCCCGCACCATAAGGACACAGCCGGCATGGCCTCTGTCCCTATGCCAGTGCCTGAAAAGGTCTACATTTCGATGTCCCAGAACATCGGCAGGCCCTGTCAGCCCCTGGTGAAAAAAGGTGACCACGTGCTTGTCGGGCAGCTGATCGGTGACTCCGACGCACCTGTAAGCGCGCCCGTGTACGCCAGCGCTTCCGGCGAAGTAATCGGCATCGAAACCGAGCGGAGCGCTCTCGGCGGAACCGACACTTATGTCATCATTCAAACCGATGGAGAACAGACGTATGTCGAAGGACTGGAACCTCCGGTATGTGAGTCACGCGAAGATTTTATCGCGGCTGTCCGCGCCAGCGGCGTCGTCGGCCTGGGCGGTGCCTCCTTCCCGACCCACATCAAGCTGAATCCGGCCAATCTCGATGAGGTCGACACCTTCATCATCAACGGTGCCGAATGTGAGCCTTTCATCACGTCCGACCACCGCAACATGCTGGAGCATACGGACGACATCATCGCCGGAATCCGCCTGCTGATCCAGTATCTCGATATCAAACATGTCTATATCGGGATCGAAGGCAACAAACCGGACGCGATCGAGGCGCTCCGGAACGCTTCCGCGGATATCCCGGAAGTGGAAGTCAAAGAGCTGAGGAGCACGTATCCTCAGGGAGCGGAACGTGTACTGGTCTATGAAGTCACCGGCAAGACCCTCAACGCGGGCGCGCTGCCGGCTTCTGTAGGCTGTATCCTTTCCAACGTCACGACCGTGATGGTAATCGGACAGTACTTCCGCACCGGCATCCCGATGGTCAGCAGAAATGTCACCATCGCGGGCAGCGCCGTCACCAACCCGGGCAACTATGTGATCCCTCTCGGTACCAAGTACTGTGATATCATCGAATTCACAGGCGGCTACAAAAATCCACCGAGAAAGATCATCGCCGGCGGCCCGATGATGGGAAAAGCCCAGAGCAGCGATGGCAGTGTCACTGTGAAAAATACCGGTTCGGTACTGTTCTTTGATGAAGAAAACGCGTGGGACCTCGATCCGACACCATGTATCAACTGCGGCCGCTGTCACCGTGCCTGTCCGTTCGGCCTGATGCCGAAAGAGTACGCCAAAGCGTATAAGGCCGGGGACGCGCAGCGCCTGAAAGATCTGAAGGTTCTGGAATGCATGAACTGCGGCAGCTGTTCCTATGTCTGTCCGGCCCGCAAGCCGCTCGCCTTCATCAACACACTTGCCAAAACGATGATAAAGGAGGCGGGATTATAAAATGAAACGTTTTCAGTACGGCGGAATGCTGGTTACCTCCAATCCGCACATCAAAACGCCGGTGGACACAACGGAGATCATGTTCCTGGTCATCCTCGCCCTGATCCCGTCCCTGAGCGCGTCCACGGTCATCTTCGGGCCGAGAGCCCTGATCCTGGCCGCGGTCTGTGTCGTAGCTTCGGTCTTCTTTGAATGGGCCTATGAAAAACTGCTGCACAGGCCAAACACCGTTACGGATCTCAGTGCCGTCCTGACAGGGCTGCTGCTGGCCATGAACGTCCCGGTCACCTTCCCTTACTGGATGGCTGTGATCGGCTGCTTCATCGCCATTATCATCGTCAAACAGCTCTTCGGCGGACTGGGACAGAACTTCGCGAACCCGGCCATCACCGCCCGTATCGTGCTGTTTATCTCCTTCGCGTCACAGATGAGCGTCTGGATCGATCCGACCAAGGCCAGGATCCTGACCGTTCCAAAGGGAGCGGACGTGATGGACGCGATCACCGGCGCGACCCCGCTGGGCGTATTCAATATGACCTCCGGAACGATCGCGGAAAAATCCGCAGCCGCGGAGAGCGCCTTTACCAACATGAAAATGTTCCTGGGGACGACCGGCGGCTCCATGGGTGAAGTCTGCGCGGCAGCGCTCCTGATCGGCGGAATCTTCCTGATCATCATGAGAGTCATCTCCCCGGCCACACCGCTGGCATTCCTGGGCACGATGGTCGTGATTTCCCTGATCGCCGGCGCTGATCCGATCTGGCAGATCTGCGCGGGCGGCGCGATGCTCGGCGCGTTCTTCATGGCCACGGATTACGCGACCACACCGACGACCACCGGTGGCAAAATCGTATTCGGCATCGGATGCGGCCTGATTACCATGATCATCCGGCTCTTCGGATCCTATCCGGAAGGCGTCTCCTTCTCGATCCTGCTGATGGACCTGCTCACACCGCATATCGATCATATCTTTGAAAAAAGGCTTTACGGCAATCCTGCGAAGGAACGGAAACAGGCAGAAAAGGCTGCCGCGAAGGCCGCGAAAGAAGGTGCTGAGTAATGGAGAAAACTGCGAATAAAGTACCATTCAAGGAAACGATGGTGGGTCCTACAATCGTCCTTCTGCTGATCTGTATGGTGATCTCCGCCGCTCTGGCATGTACTTACCAGATCACCAAACCGAGGATCGACCAGATCAACAAGGAAACAGCGGACGCCGCCCGTCTCTCCGTGCTTCCGGACGCGGATTCCTTTACAGAATCCAAAGCGAAGCTCCCGGAAGGCGTCACCGAATACTATACCGCGAACAACGGGTCCGGCGTTGTCGCCACCTGTGAAACCAAGAGCTTTGGCGGTACGATTACCGTCATGGTGGGCATGGACCCGGAAGGAGCGATCACGGGTGTCCAGGTTACCCAGCATGCTGATACACCGGGTGTCGGCACCAAGGCTATGGAAAAAGAATATCTCGACACACAGTATCTGGATAAAGCCGAAACCGACCAGTCCGGCAATATCCGGGACGACAGTCAGATCGACCAGGTCACCGGCGCGACGGTTTCCTCCAACGCGATCTATCAGTGTGTCAATGAAGCATTGGATGCGTACAGTCAGATTGGAGGTGCCCGGTAATGAAATCCAAATTATCCATCCTTACGAACGGCATCATTAAAGAGAATCCTGTACTGGTCCTCGTCATCGGTACCTGTCCGTTCCTGGCCACTTCCACCAGCGCCATCAACGGTGTCGGGATGGGGCTGTCCACCATGGCAGTACTCATCTGTTCCAATATCGTTATCTCGATCCTGAAAAACGTGATTCCGGACCGGGTCCGTATCCCGTGCTATATCACGGTGATCGCGGGATTCGTAACGATCGTACAGTTCCTGCTGCAGGCCTACGCTCCCGCGCTCAACAAATCTCTGGGAATCTATATCCCTCTGATCGTTGTAAACTGTATCATCCTGGGAAGAGCTGAGATGTTCGCCAACAAGAATTCCGTCATCGATTCCGCCCTTGACGGCATCGGCATGGGCCTGGGATTCACGCTGGCACTCTTCCTCATGGGCGTCATCCGTGAGTTCCTGGGGGCCGGTACCTTCCTGGGGATGACGGTAACCGCTGACCTGATCAGCCCGATGACCATCCTGACGATGGCTCCGGGAGGATTCTTCGTTTTCGGCGTACTCACCGCCATTATCAACCGTATCACCAAAGGCAGAGTCAACAGAGAATTCAGCAGCGAAGGATTCCCGGGCGAGCTGGAAACCAGCGCGACCCTGAACGCCATCGCGGAAGCGGCTTCTGCGGCTTCTCCTGCGCCGGTCAAAGAAACTGCTCCGGCTGCCGCTCCTGCGGCCCCTGCTTCTGCCCCGACTGAAGAAGAGGGAGGCGAAAAATAATGGCTCAGTATCTGTCCATCATGCTGACCGTCATGATCGTCAGCAACTACGTACTCGCTCAGTTCCTGGGCATCTGCCCGTTCCTCGGCGTCTCGAAAAAACTCGATTCCGCCGTCGGCATGAGTATCGCCGTTACATTCGTTATGGTCCTCGCGACCGTCGCTACCTGGCCGATCCAGCACCTGCTGCTGAATCCGATGGGTATCGGCTACCTGCAGACCGTCGTATTCATCCTGGTCATCGCCGCGCTGGTACAGCTCGTCGAACTGATCCTGAAGAAATACATCCCTTCCCTGTATCAGCAGCTGGGGATCTATCTTCCTCTGATTACGACCAACTGCGCGGTCCTCGGTGTAACGGTCAACAATATTGAAAACGATTTTAACTTTACTGAATCTCTCTGTAACTCCTTCGGTGCGGGCATGGGCTTCCTCATCGCGATGGTGCTCTTTGCCGGTGTCCGGGGTAAAATGGAGGATTCCGATATTCCTGAAGGCCTGAAGGGGATTCCGATCACACTGATGGCGGCTTCCATCCTTTCCGTTTCCTTCATGGGATTCAGCGGTGTTATAGAAGGTATCTTCGGTTAGGAGGAATCAGAAATGTCATCAATTATTTTTCCAGTACTCCTCGTCTGTATCGTCGGAATCATCGCTGGTATCATGCTTACGATCGCGGCAAAGGTCATGTACGTACCGGTGGATGAACGTGTCGAGAAACTGACCGATGCCCTGCCGGGCGCCAACTGCGGCGGATGCGGCTTCGCCGGATGTTCCGACTATGCTTCCGCCATCGTCAACAGCGGCGCATCCCTGACGGCCTGCGCGGTCGGCGGCGCTTCCTGCGCCGAGACACTGGGAAGCATCATGGGCATCGAAGTCGGCTCCGCAGATCCGCAGGTTGCCATCGTCAGATGCGGCGGATATGGTGAAAAAACACATAAAATCCTTGATTACAAAGGGGTTCCGACCTGTAAGGCCAACAAATCCATCTACAGCGGCGACGGTGCCTGCATGTATGGCTGTATCGGCCTGGGGGACTGTACCCGTGCCTGCCAGTTCGACGCCATCCGCGTACTCAACGGAGTCGCGTGGGTAGACCGCAACAACTGCACCGGCTGCGGCGCCTGTGCCAGAGTCTGTCCAAATGACCTGATCACGCTGGTGCCGAAGAAAAATACGGTTTATGTCGCCTGCAGCAACTGTGATAAAGGCGCCCAGACACGCAAACAGTGTACGGCTGGATGTATCGCCTGCCGCAAATGCGAAAAGGCCTGCAAGTTCGATTCGATCCATGTGGAGAACAATCACGCGGTCATCAATCCGGAAACCTGCAAGAACTGCGGAATGTGCGTGAAAGTCTGTCCGGACAGCTCGATTATCAAGCTCGCGAAGAAAAAGATTGTCGTCAAGAAAGACGTCACACCGGATACGGCGACTGCGTAAAAAGCGTTACCATTCACGGACTTCTGAAGTACAAACTGCAACTTTCCCCCTTCCGGCCTTTTGGGTCGGAAGGGGGATTCTTTTTTTATAAAAAAACGGCCGGTGCCGCGGACTCTGCGGTCCCGGCACCAGCCATCATTGTTGTTATTCTTTACTTTGCTCTTCTGCTTCCGCCGATCCGGTTTCTTCGTCATCTGAAGAATCAGGCTCTGCTGATGTGGATGTTTTCCCGGACGCTTCCACGGAAGAGGATGCTTTCAGAACAGACGCGGAAACCCGTCCTTTGGATGGATCCTGCTCGGTCTTCTTTTCCAGGTTCTGGGCAACACCGGTAAAACGCGATTCTGCCTGGTCTGTCTGGATGTTGACCCCTCCGGTGAGGATGATGCTGCCGGTAGTGATGATGATCCCGTTGAAATCGGTATTGGCCAGACGCACATCACAGTCCGCGATGAGGACGCCTGCCCGGTTGTCGGACTTTGGCTGTATCGCGATATAATCCCCGGAGGTACCTTTCACCGGCTCAATCTCCCGGCCCACATATTTCCCGGAACCGTTGTCATTGTAGATCATGTTCTTTCCGGAAAGACCGGAAATCTCCAGCAGATGCTGGACGAAGTGATAGGACGGACTGCCTGTGGAGGCGTTTTTATCCAGTCCGGTTTTCAGTCCGTTAAACTGGTAGGTATACAGGGTCTCCATATTGGCAGCGCCGGTATCAGAGCTGCCGGCCCCCATACCGTTCGGCACATTGGACGCGGTGATTTCTTTCCTGCCTTCTGCCGGAGCGATGCCATAATAGCCAGTAGAGGCCAGCCATAAGACCTGCTTCGGTGAGTAGGCGATGAGCGTACTGGCGCCATTTCCCGGAATCCGGATCGTACTGCCGGCAGCCGACATGGCCGCTTCGGACGCGATCCTGGCAGCCTCCGCTTCCGCGGCGGCCCTGGCTTCATCGGAGATAATCGTGGTCGTCGAACCATCCGGATTGGTCAGAATGGTATAGGAACCCGACAACAGACGCTGAAGGATCGAATCCATCTCCGTCCCTGTCAGGGAGTTTTCCGCGGCTTCATTGACCACACTGCCTTCATACGGATCTTCTGTCGTTCCGTAACCGTAATAATTGCCATCGATATTGATCGCGTAACCCGGATTTTCCAGCACCAGGTCTCCTGCGACATAGCAGTTTGCCTGCAGGTCCATGTTCAGACCGGAACTCGTTGATGACCCGGCAGGATTATTATTCACTGTCCGGATATTGGTTGCCCAGACTTCTCCCTGCAGGACATTCAGCATCGCCGAGCCGGAGGACATCAGATCCCCCCGCGCGACGGTCATACTGCCGCTGAAGTCAAAACTGCCCCCGGTCAGTGCCTTGATGGAACCGCCGGAATAAGCGGATCCGAAGATACGGTTCCGTCCGCCGATCGAGACAATATCGCCATCGGCCACCGCCGCATAGGCATTGATCGCTCCCGCGTAACTGGACGCGGACGCTTCGGCCGCCCCTGTCGGCGCGGTAAAACGGAGATTTGCCGAATGCTCCGAACCGTCTTCACAGGTCACTTTCAGATTCTGGAGCTCTACATAATGCTTTTTGTCATTGCAGGCGATATACATTCCGGTATCCCCGGTCGAAACAGACGCGTTCCGGCTCTTTGTCGTCAGGGACTCCAGATATTCCGCGAAGGTCTGCACCGCTTCATTGGAATCCGCCCGGGTTTCCGCCTTTGGAATCCGGACCCTCTTTACTTCATCGTCCCCGGAGCCCACAGATTCCTCCGCGGCATTGGCCCTGACTCCGGCGAGATCCCGCATTTCTTCATAAAACAGTTCTGTAAAACGCCTGGCTGCCAGTTCCGATCGTTTGTCGGACGGAGTCGTGGTGTAATAGGTTTCCACATAACTCAGCGCTGTACTGAGTGTATCCTCCGATCTGACAAGCAGACCGGCGGAAATTTCACTGACTGCCGAGTCCGCCGCTGTTTTTCCTTCTGCCGCGGAATCATCCCTGTCCGGAAAAGACAGGACCATCGACAGGATCAGGAGTCCGAGCAGAGCAGCCAGAAAAGCGCAGACCAGAATCGTGATCTGATAGTTTTTTGTATTTTCTTCTGATGATCTGTCTGTTATTTTTTCGATCAGGTTCAATCCATCATCCCCTTCTCGCTGTTAAGGAACTGTGCATGAATAACCTTGAGAAGTTCCTAAGAACTGGTAACCGTACTTTCCGCAAGCAAATCGCCTTCCGGGAACCGGCCCTTTGACGCTCTGTAAATTTTCAGATTTAACGCGTAGAGGATGTCTTCCGGATCAGTATGCCCGGTAATGGAATCCTTCATATCCACTGCTGCCAGTGGTCGCATATACCCTTTGACATAATTGACCCTGATACGGGGGATATCGAACAGCGCGCCTTCATTTCCGACCTTCATCGTCCGCGACGCCCCATCAAAGGAGATGTCGCCTCCTCCGAGTTTTGGCGCGATATATTCCGATGCCTGGATGGACTCATACGCGGTTTTGCTGGACGCGAGAAGCCCCAGCTGCGGCACGACATACAGATTCAGCTTGTGTGTTTTCTTATACTGGTTCCTGATCCTGGAAATATCAATGCTGATGGTGTCACTTTTCCACTGGCCGTTCCGGAGCGGATAGTACATCAGGTAAATGTTTTCCAGGTCGACAAAAGCCCTGTCGCTTTCGTAAACCATGAACTGCTCCGTCAGCGCGTCATCGGAGGTCGCTGATTCATACAGTGCCTCAATATCCGTCTTCAGGGAATCAGTCAGCGCATTGATCCATTCCTCAGGAACCGGTACTTCCATTGGAACCTGGATCACTTTTGTCTGAGGTACCGGTTCCGCGGCTCCTCCTTCCGGAGAAGTCTGGTTCTGCGTATTCTCCGTATCTTCCGCTTCCTCCGGCGTGACTTCGACCACCTGATCGACCATTTCGGTAATGGTGGCATTGGCGAACACTTCCGGAATCGCGTTGATTACTCTCTGCGGATCACCTACATAGGACGGATCCGTCAGTTTAAACAGTACAGCGGAAGTAACGGTCGCGTTGCCTTCGCTGCCCTGGGCGAGAATCGCGGTATTCCTGGTGATTTTTTTTCTCAGTTCGATGACTTTCTGGCTCTTGTCGGTTGTGGTATAGAAAGAAGTACCGGTCAGCTTGTTCCAGTTATGAATCTCCGTCTGCGCCAGTGTCGAGTTTACCAGTGATACGGCTTCTTCATAAAAGCTGGAGCGTTTCGCGTACATATTGTCCAGTACTGAGGTTTCCAGCGTCCTGGTTTCTGACTTGAACTGCTGTGAAGTATCATCATACTCATAGGAACCGCTGGCGTCCGTCGAGAATTTGACATACGCGCCCTCCGGATTGATGATCGCCGTGTTTTCACTGGTCAGCGAACTGATGTCCGGGAAGTTGTTGACATTGTACGCGTGGGAGTCGGAAGTGGAGTCCTCTCCGTAACCGGACGGGTCATACTTGATCTGCACATCGTACTCATCACCTTTATATCCGGTTCCGAGGATCGTATAGCGCTGGACTTCTCCCGTTCCGGGAATCTCGGTTCCTTTTTCTTTTGAAATCATCTGAAACCGGCTGTCCGCCGGGCCGATCTGATCATAGTCGTCAACGATATCAAACGGCATCCCGTCAAAAAGGTCAATATTCCCTTTCTGGTCCTTGTAGGAAAAACCATTCCAGAACTGTGTTTCGACGCGGCTCTGTCCCATGGACTGCAGGGTATCCTGCAGTTGCTCCGCGAAATTTTCTGCGCGTTGCCTTTCCTGTTCCGTCGCTCGGGAATCGTGCAGTCCCGCGGCGGTCAGGATCGCCATGATCGCCAGAATGACGGTGACAGCGATCGCTGTCAGGGATGTCACCCGGAGCCGGTTTTTCTTTCTTCGTCTGCCGGAGACTTCCCCACCGGAGGCTGACTCACTGCCGCTGAGGGTTTCCAGATCCTCCACTGCCGCTTCCTGATGAGTCATATTCTTTTTTTCCGTTGTATTACTCATGAAAATCTCCCCGGGTAGTCCATTCCGCTACGGGAGTCCGAGGACCGGCATCAGCCGAAAATGTTGGCGTTCCCCAGGCTGCCGTTGACAGACGGAGCCGTATACTCCTGCTCTGTGCCGGAAAGAGTATACATATTTAATGTCATCGATCCGGTCAGTTTCTTCGTAGTATCATCATATGTCGCCGTAATGTCATTGACCGTTGTCCGTTCACCATAATCCTCGATGAAATCAATCGCTTTCTTCAGTTCCGAATACGTGCCGGTATAGGAAATAGTGGCCTGATATTTGTACAGGTAGTATTCCCCGTTTCCTGCTTCTTTCGTATCCTCCTGATCGCTGCTGCTTTCTTCTGCGTTCGGGTCCGGCGCTTCGATCGCTCCGCTGAGCCTGTGACCGTCTTCATCCACGGTTACGTTTTCAGAATCACCAAATTCAATCGATGTTACCGCGATGCCTGTCGAGCTGGACATATTCGCGAGGAACATGATGGTTTTTTCCGGCGTATTGCCCGCGCCGTAACGATTGATCAGTGTATCGGTTTCCGCCTGCAGATTTTCGGTTTCCGCCTCATACTCCGCTTCGGATTTCTTCAGTTTTGTGTCACGCTGTACCCGTTTCTCCAGCTTCGAGTTGTCCACTGAGAGGGCATGGGTCTTGTAAAGCAGGAATCCTCCCGCAAACAGCAGGATCACCGCGAGAAGCAGGCTCATCAGCATCATGAGATTTTCTCCGGTGAGGAAACTTCCTCTGCCATCCGATCCGGAAAGAACGGCTTCGTCCGCTGCCTCCGGTCCTTCCTGCTCCTGCTGATCGTCTGAAAGCGGTTCATAGACCTGGCTGTCATCCAGCTGATCCTCCGCGACCGGCTCCGCCATCACGGGATCCTCTGTGATATTTTTTTTATTAAAAATCGACATGTCTCACCGCCTCCTTACGCATCCTGTGAATGAAACGATACGGTCTGTCCCAGTGCGTCGGATTCCTCAGAACGACGGGAGGAACGTCCGTTTCCATCTTCATCATCCTCTTCGTCATCTCCGTTATTTCCGTAATTTCCACTGCCGATCCCATCGTCATTCGCGCCGTCTGATTTCTCGCTGTCTTCCACCGCTTCGCCGCTCAGGTAAGCAGAGATCGTAAAATCAACGGAATCATTACCCGCGCTGTCCTCGGTATCCGTCAGATCCGATACATTGATATCTGTCAGGTAGTCGATCTTGCGGAGCTGCATGATAAACTGCGCGGCAGCTTCCTTGTCACCGGCCCGGACACTGAAGGTTACCATGTCATCTGAAGAATTCATGGATGTGATCTTGGAATTGGACGGCATTTTTGACTCCAGATCGGAGAACATCTGGCTGAGCAGCTCATTTTTCTGGCTGGTGGAATGATCGAGCGCACGGATCTCCCGGTTGTTTTCTTCCGCTTCCTGATATTCTTTATAGATATCTTCTACATACTTTATCTTGCTCAGGCTGGAATGCAGGGCTTTATTATGGGACCGCAGTATGAAATACGTCACGCAGAGAGCTGCTGTCGCCAACAGACAGGCCACCACAACAATCAGGATAATCCGGGTGATCATGTCCTTGCGTTCATGGGCACTGTACTCGCTGTTTTCCTGCGGCTGGCGGAATACCAGCGGCCGGATGACAGAACCGATGAGTCCGAGGAAGTTTCCGGCCTCCAGATCCCGGAACGGTTTGAGATCCTTTACCATCGCGCCCTTCGGGGCTTCTTCGAGGGTAATGGTCTCGATCCCGGTTTTCTGCTCGATTTCTTCCGCGAGTACCATGCTTCCTTCGCCATCGGTGGAAAGCATGATCACGTCGATATATTCTTCGACATTTTCACTGAGGAACTCAGAGGCAATCCCGTTGAGTTCCTCGACCAGGCCCGCGGACGCTCTGACGATCATATCCCTGCTGAGGGAGAAATCAGCGTTCCTGTTTTCTTCCGCCTGTCTCTCTTCCTCTGCGCCTTCTTCTTCCTCCGGATCGGTGTCTTCTGCTTCCGGTTCCTGCATCTCCAGGAGTTCTTCGTAGTCACGGATATTTTCCAGCAGATGACCTGTGTTGCTCATCAGATCCACCTGGACGCGGAGGGTTCCGTCCGTGACAATCGTCGCTGTACTTCCGTCGCGACGGAGGTCGACCATCATGACGGATTCACCGCCAAAGGCTTTGCGTGTCCACTGGAAGATGGAGTTGCCACTGTAATCCGCAGCGTAGGTATTCAGCTGGGCACATTCCGCCAGCCTGTAATAGGAGTCAATCAGATCACGCGGCGCCGCGTAGATGATGACATTCATCGCCCAGTCGTTTACAGAATCATCCTGCTCCTGATACGCTGTATAATATTCATCAACACTGATGCCTTTTTCTGTGTCCTGCTCCGCGGGAGGCGCTGCTGTATCCGCGTCTTCCGGGCTTTCTCCTGATTCCGCGCTGTCTTCAGCCGGATTGTCCTCTTCCCGGACATGTGGTCCGGACAGTCCGAACAGCTCCTGTGCTTTCGCGACCACTTCCTGGTCAATGTCTTTTTTACGGCCCCGCTCAATTTCCGCGCCGCCGACCAGGATATCCTCAGAAATAACGGAAAATACTGTGCTGGCCGTCAGAATTCCTGCTTCATCGAAGCGGGATCTGAGGATTTCTCCCAGCTTTTCAGGATCCGTGATGTATCCGTTATCCACGCATCCTTCCGGTGTATCAAATTCCAGTACATTGAATACATTCGCATTCTTTCTGCCGTCCATCAGTTCGACAGCCCGTATGCGTTCGGGGCCAATTTCGATACTCACGGTTTTTCTGTATGACATCTTCCTGTCTCCTAATACTGATGATCTTCGCCTGACACTCTTTTCTCTGCCTTCACTTCAAAGGGCAAAGAATGTAATTGAGGAGGCGCTGCTTCGCCTCCGGTTCTGCTCTGTCTGTGCCCCGTTCAATCGTTCCTTAATACTCATCTCCCCCGACTCCGGGCATACTGCATTTCTCAGATTTCCCTCCGGGGATCCCGGCCTGGAAATCGATTCCCCCATCTGAATTGAATTGATCTGGTTACAGCTCAGCGTTCGGCCAGATACGTTCGTTCGTCCCTTCAGATTCAAATGCAGACATGTTAAATTCGTATTAAAATTCTGTTACGGCTTTAAGTTTCTTTGCCATTATAGCATAATCGTTTATAAAAAGAAACCCTTCCGTTTTCTTAATTTTATTATATAAAAGTGATTTCTAATCATTTTTTAAGACTTCTGATTCTTCTATTTTCTTCTTTTCATAATCATTTGTTTTCGATCATCCATCACAGGCCAGGACACTGTTTCCAATTACAGACATCGACCGCCTGGTTTGACGTCAGAAAAAGAATCCCGGAGAAGAGCCTCCGGGATTTTTTTACCATATCAGATTATCTGATTTATGAAGAAAATCTGACAGTTTTCTGAAATTTTCACGATAGCAAAAAGCGTTTCTTCAGTCGATCAGCGCTTTCAGACGATCAAGCTGCTCCTGGACCTGTGCCAGATACGAAGCATAATCCGCTTCTTTTTTCGCGCGGAAAAGTTCCGTCATCTCGGAAACAGGAGTGTACACCGGTGTCAGCGCCAGATTTCCCAGCACGCCTTTCAGACCGTGGGCCGCTTCAAAACCGGCTTCCAGATCGCCGGAATCCACCGCGTCCTTTAAACGCCCGAACCCGGCGTCCTCTGCGGCCATTTTGATCAGGCGGAAGTAAAACGCTTCATTATTCATACATCTGGTCAGTCCTTCTTCGACATTGGCTCCGTACTCCTTCAGTGCGTCAATCGTCAGCATGATGTCCTCCTTTCATTCGGGAGCTGTATCCTGGTTCTTCCCCGTTTCCCAGTGATGAACGCGCATCGCGCATTCTGCGGAAGAACCTGTATTTTATACCAGTCCGCACTCCCCTATCCCAGTCTCTTTACCATATTTTCGTAATTGACACAGGATACCAGGGCGGTATCTTTCGTGATTCTTCCTTCCTTATATAATTTCAGAAGGCTTCCGTCCATGGTACACATGCCTTCCGCCGCGCCTGCCTGCATGGCGGATTCGAGCTGATGCAGTTTATCCTCGCGGATCATATTCCGGATCGCCGTCGTCGTTTTCATGATTTCAAAGACTGCGATCTGTCCACCTTCGACCGATGGTACCAGCTGCTGGCAGACCACCCCTCTCAGGGTCTGGGCCAGCTGGATTTTCACCTGTTTCTGCTGGTTTGCCGGGAATACATCAAGGATACGGCTGATCGTGTTGGCTGCGGAACTCGTGTGCAGCGTACTCAACAGAAGAACCCCGGTTTCCGCCGCGGTAATCGCGGAAGAGATCGTTTCGTAATCCCTCATCTCCCCCAGGAGGATGACATCCGGGCTCTCCCTCAGGGCCGAACGCAGGGATTCCAGATATCCCGGCGTATCGATGGAGATCTCCCGCTGTGTAACAATCGAACGCTGGTGACGATGGATGTACTCGATCGGGTCTTCCATCGTGATGATATGCCCGTCACGCGTCCGGTTGATCCGGTCGATCATACAGGCCAGCGTTGTCGATTTGCCGGTTCCCGCGGAACCGGCGACCAGCACCAGGCCTTTTTTGTTATCCGCCAGTGACAGCACTGCTTCCGGAATCCCCAGCTGCTCCGGATCCGGCAGACCAAACTGGATCACACGGATGACCGTTGCCAGCGATCCGCGCTGGCGGAATACGTTGACACGGAAACGTCCCAGTTTTGACACCGCGAAGGAGAAATCGTCATCCATCCCGTTCTCCAGATTGCTGCGGTTTCTGCCGCTGATGGTGTAGATCTCTTCTACCAGTTCCTGTATCCTGTCCGGCAGCAGGATGTCTCCCGGCATCCGTTCCTGTCTTCCGTCACACTTGAAAGTTATGGGAAGTCCTGCGACAATAAAGATATCCGAGGCACTGACTTCGATCGCTTTTTGTAGTATTTCCTGTATATTCATTCCTGTTTCTCCCTGATATTAGGAACTGCATTTTAATAAACTGTGCACTTTACTGCTTCTCCTGCATAGATTCGTAAGGAACAGTGTTGTCGTACATTCCCTAAACACCGGCCCATAGATTCGCGAGCGTGTTATCCAGTGTCCATTCTTTTTCATACCGCCAGGAGACAACTGTTCCGTCAGGAGCGATCCCGACACGTAAACGGGTTTTGTTCTCCTCAAAAACCGCCCAGGTTACACCATTCTCATCCATTGTCCCGGCACTGGCCGTGCCTGCTTTCATGTCTTTCAGAAATTCCTGCCCCTGGATCTCAAGCGTATACCGTTCACTGACCGTTCGGGCATATTTTTCTGCCAGACTGTGGTCCGCCCTTGCCGTCGTAACATTCAGAATGGAAAGCACCGTCAGAGTGATGCTGATCACTGCCAGCAGCAATGCCATCGGCCCCAGCTTTACCGGTACCTGTTTCATGGACTCACCCCCTCCAGATACACAGCCGTCGCCAGTTCATAAACAGGCCGGTCCCTGTTCCTGCTGTATACACTGATCGCGCTGCGGATAAAACGGCTGTCCTCCGGAGACGGCTCCCATGTGATCAGTACACGCAGGGGGGCATCCCCGTCCTGATCGGGCGTCATATTTTTTTCATATAAAGCTTCCACACCACTTCCGGAAGCATGTACATTGCCTCCCTCATCCAGAAGAGCTGCCAGTGTGTCCGGGCTGTCCGACGCGGAAACAGCTTCCGCCGCGTTTTGCGCCAGGCAGACTGCATTTGACAGAAGTTCCGCGTCAGTCGACATGGAACGACATATTCCGGAAACTCTGGTCAGGACAAGAATAATGCCAATAAATACGATGATCAGAAGAAGTGTTTCCAGATAAAAAGCTGTGATATGAGCATGTTTTTTCATCCGGCCACCTCCCCGCTGCGCATATGCAGCAGTACCCGTCCTTCATCCGTTCTGACAGACAGCACCTGACCAGGCATTTCCCTGATTTCAAAGGTATCTGTCGGACCGATCACGGTGGCATCCTCCGGGTGCAGTGGAGCGTTAATCCTGGCATAATCTTCTACCAGCTTTCCTTCATGCAGATAGATCCGCTGCGCGAAACCGGTATCGCCATCCTCCAGAACAAGAATCCGTCCTTCACTGCTGTCCTGTACAGAAAGAGCACCTGCTGTATCGCCGGATTTCGCGCAGGTCGCCAGCCAGGATAAAATGGCCCGTGTGCTCATATTGCTGCTCTGTCCACTGACAGTGTTCTGGAAGCTCTGTGCCCCGATGACCACCAGCATCAGAAAGCCTGCCATAAACAGCGCCACAATGCCAATCATATAGTAGCCTGCCGGTGAGCTGTCCCTGCTTTTCACGGATGGAACCTCCTTTCTGGATCTGTTCCACGGCCTTTTCCTTTCGCCGTTACAATCACATTGGGCGGAAGATTGGAAGCAAATGCGTCATAAGTCACGTAGTAATCCCGGGTATTAATCTGCAGTCCATAATTTTCCTCCAGATATCTGAGATTCTCCGGATAAACTCCTTCCACCGCGTAACACTGCAGCGCGCTGCGCTGAATCGTATCACGAATCGCTGCTGCGCTTTCTTCACTGAGATTCCTTCCGGAACCCCTGAATATCAGAAACACAACCAGCGCTGCTGCAAGGATCAGTATCAGGAGAAGCCATACCGGTTTTCTTTTTTCACGATCCGAATACATATATTCTTACCTTTCCCGGAGTTCGTCCTTTGTTTCAGTTCAGTGTCCGGCCAGAGTCGTATGAGAAAACACCGCTTATAACAGTATCACAGTAATCTTATAACCTGTATCTCCTGTCTCTTATCCGACGGAGTTCATCATTCCGATCAGGGGAAGCATGACACTCAGCAGGGACAGTCCCACAGAGACCATCAGGACACCGGAAAGCAGCGGATCCACGATCCCTACCAGACGATCCACCAGACTGGTACAGTTCTCTTCAATCAATGTACTGAGACGCGCCAGGACATTTTCCATATTCCCGCTGCGTTCGCCCGCCAGGAGCATCCGCCCGTAAACCGGTTCAAACAGATTCTCGTCATAAGCGGCCTGCGCGATACTGTGTCCTTCTTCCATACGTTTTACGCATCTTTCCAGTTTTTCTTCTACAGGCCTGCATTCTGTCATCGGAATGCTCCGCAGGACTGCTTCATCCTGCATCTCTCCGCTGGCGAGGAAAGTCCCCAGCGCAGTCGTAAAACGGAACATTCCCAGACTGTCCAGAATCCGGGCGCACAGAGGGAAACGTCTCAGCACACTCTCCACTGTTTTCTGTTTCCCGCGGTTCCACAGAAGCAGGCCGGTCACCAGTGCCGCCGCCAGCACAATCATCATTGCAAGCGCAATCCAGCAGAATGCGTAGGCCCAGCGGATATAGCTGTACGTGGACGCAGTCAGGCTGCCGGTCAGACTGTCATAAACCCCGGTAAATGCAGGCAGTACTTTCACCAGCATAACCGTCAGGACCACGATAATCAGCACCAGCATGACTGCCGGATAGGTCACGGCACTGCGGATTTTTTCGGTAATCGTTTTCTGATCCGCGTAATATCGCGACAGCCGGAACAGAATATCGTCCAGTCTTCCTGAATGTTCTCCCGCTTCTACCATATTCAGCGCGTAATCCGGAAAAATCCCGCTTTCCTTCATGGCTGACGCGAGGCCTTTTCCCTGGTCTACATGCGTTTTCATCACGGACAGACCTTCCTCCAGAACACCTCCGGTATGCTCCCCGCTGCTCTGCAGCAGGGAAATAGCTTCATCCGTATGGATTCCGGACTGAACCATCATCGCCATGCTCTCACAGAAAGCAGATACCCCCAGACTGTCCAGTTTTCGTTTCCTCATGGTCTTCACTTACCCTCTCCTAATAGAAATAAAGATCTGAATAATTGCTGCCGTCTCCGATAAATTCGGAGTCCGCGCCATTCGCGGAAAATGTCATGTCCAGCCGGTTCCAGGTGTCACCTTTTACCTCATAACTGACAGTCACCCATCCGGTTTCATCTGTATAAAACATATTCCAGGCATGATACAGATTATCCGGCGAAACGTATCCGAAGATGACCTTGGTGGGAATTCCCTGACTCCGCAGCATGGCTGCTGTCAGGGACGCGTAATCAAAACAGATTCCTTTCCCGGTCGCCATGGTCTCATCCGGATCCGGCAGGTAGCCTGATTTTACGGTTTCCGCCTTATTGGTATCATAAGTAACCGTATCGCAGACAAATGAGTATACATTTTCAATCAGTCCCAGAGCGTCTCCCGCGTTTCCGGCCAGTTCCTCCGCCTTTTTTACGCACTGTGAATTTCTGGTGTAATTAACGTAATCATTGGGGCGCAGAAATGGCTGGAACTCATCTTCCATAGAGACAACGCAACTTGTCGCGTAAAGTTCCGCGTATTTGTTTTCTCCCACATTTTCCATGATCCGGATCCGGTAGCTGCCATTACCGCTCTGCAGTGGCAGTATGGATGGTGCCCCGTCTGACGCAATATCGTAGTTATACGTAATGTCATCCTTGAGTACCTGGCATTTGAGCCGTGTATCCGATCTGACAGAGACACCTACATATCCTTCATCCACTGCGGACAGATCGATCTGCGCACCATCCACGCCCTGTGCCTGATCTTCGTGAAATCCGGAATCCAGAAATTCCGGCGCCTGATAGGGGCCACTGTGACTCTCCGGCGATTCGCCTGTTTCCGTTCCGCTTCCACAGCCGGCCAGAAAAACGATCATCATGGTCATCATGAGAACCCGCAGTATTCGTCGCAATGATCTTCCTCCTTCCCGTTCCGATTATCAGATCAATAATACACAATACAACGGGCTTCCGTCAACTGATCGGCACTCCTCCTGCAGTGTTCACCGGCGTCAGCAATCCCAGGACAACATAACGTGCTTCGTCAAATACATACGCGCAGGTGGACAGGAGTACATAGTGTCCATTTTCCTGTATGGTCGCCCTGGAACGGAAACCTGAGCGGGAAATCGCCGCTTTCAGGTATGCTGTGAATTCCGGTCCGGGTTCTCTGAAAATCTGATAAGTATCGGAATACGCACTTGTCGTATAGGCCGACAGGATATCCACCCGGTAATCCTGTGTCGGCGTCAGCAGCCACATGTACGGATGCTGATCATAATACTTCTGATTATTCCAGAGATCCAGTCCCGCGAACATCGAACCGTTCCGCATATGGTGTCCGTAGATAATCGTACTGGCATCTGCAAAATCACGACGGTTTCCTGCTTCTACGAAGATCGAACCGAACTGGCTGTAATTCCGGTCTATTCCTCTATACAAATAATAGTCATTATTTTCCGCCTGTACCACCGGATAATTGATCCGGGTATCCTTACAGTAGATCCAGCCAACAACGTCGCTGTTTTCACTGCAAAGTCTGTCAAAGTCCACCCGGATCGGCAGATCTTTCTCTTCTCCTGTTTTCTGACTGCCCGTATCCGTCGGTTCCGGCTCATCGGTTCCGGCATCCGGTTCTTCTGCGGCCCATTCCTCCGGGATCACTTCTGTACTTTCAGGAACTGTATACCGGGAAGAATAATCCTCATACAGTTCATCGCCTTTCTGGTACTGATGAAGAATCCAGCCCGCGCTTCCCGCAAAACACAGGAAAGCACCTGCCAGCACGACCAGCAGCACCCGGCGTGCTTTCCGATGATACTGCCTCTTTTTTTTCTTTCGCCTGCCGGCATTTCTCTTTGTGGATTTTCTGATTTTTTCTTCCGGGAAATCTCCGTCACCTTCATCTTCTTCCTGCTTCAGCTGCAGCTTCTGATGCTCCCGCATCCTGGCCGCCAGGATATTGAGCATGGCACCACTTGCCAGCAGAAGCAGCATGTAGATTTTTCCGA
>CAMNJG010000005.1 GCA_946541285.1 uncultured Clostridia bacterium | reverse complement strand
TGCTGACAGCGAAGGGAGGAAATCCTCCGCACCATTTTTTATTAAATCGAGATTTCCGACCGGAGGAGCGAGATGATTGCCTCCTTTGTCATTCCAAACAGGAGCAGAGTATTCTCATCCCTGCGACAAATCAACCCGGACACTTCTCTCCGCATACAGACGGTGTTCACTCAGCATCACCACAGACCAGCAAAGGAAGATGACAGACGTCCCGATTCCCAGATAATAAGGAAGATGCAGGATTCCGCTGAAGACAGGAACACTTTCCACGGCAGAATAGACGAAAGGAGTCAGGAACTGCGACAGGTACAGCGCGCCGGAGATCAGAGGAAGAGCCGTAGCGGCAGCAGTTTTCCCAGCTTTGTGGGAAGCCGCAGCGATCAGATACGGGATGCCGATGCCGTTGGCGAATCCGATGCAGGCAGACCCCAGGAGAATACCGGTCAGCTGCGTGGTGAAAGCAAGTAAGAGATAACCGGAAAGGAAAAGTACGGGTGCGAGACAGCGGATGGAGTTTCCCAGGAAGCCCTTGATTTTTACAAACAGGGCCCCGCTGATCGCAGCAACGACATCCATACCTGCCATGATCACCGCAATCCAGTGCTGTGGAACCGATCCGTCCATCGTGGAAATCATCGCAAAATTCGATGGATACAGGAAGAAGGACATCATCAGGAAAAACATCGCCACGATATACGGGGAGAATGTTTTCAGGTTCTCCGAAGAAGAACTGGAATGCCCGGAAGGAATCCGGTCATCCGGTAAAAAGACAGCACAGAGCAGGATACTCAGCAGTCCGAGGAAATATACGAGAAAGGAAGCGCGCCAGCTGAGAGATGCCAGAACACCGGAAAGAAGTGTCGCGATGACACCGCCCAGCTGGTTCATGGAAGAAGACCAGCCCATCATTTCATCCAGCTGCTCAGAGGAATAATAGTACGCCAGAAGACCGGTGGAAAGCGGCATGATGATACCGACACCGACGCCAACCACCGCCCGCATCAGGAGCACCAGCCAGATATTGCTGAACAGGCCGGCAGCCACGCCGCCTGCAGTGTACAGAAAGAGCCCGGTCATGACCAGTGTTTTTGAGCCTGCACGGGAACAGAGCTTCGGGAAAATCAGATTGGTGATGAAAATGAACAGCGCCGGAATGCTGATGATCATCTGGATGAAAAGCGGATTTTCCTGACTGAAGTATTCCCGGATTACTCCGAGTGCCGGCGCGACAGCGGCTCCGGCCATGACAGTCAGGAGTGACAGTGACAGAATGGCGCAGGCCAGGGACTTTCCGGAGTTTTTTTCAGTATGCATAGAGATCATTTCTCCTTTCTCGAATCAGGGAATTTTTATCCCTGGTGAATATAAATAGTGTCTGCTTAAATAATCGCAAAAAAAACGTGTAAGCCCGGTCTGGACTTACACGTTTCGTTACACAACCTTATCTATTATATCTATTGATGTGTTGATTTTCAAATGTTTTTTCAAAGTCAGATCATGTTTCTTCTGTCAGAGTTTCAGTAGCCTTTTTCCACTGCTTCCTGCAGGACCGTATTGATGACTTTCCCAGCACTCTTGGCACCGTAGCCACCTTCTTCAACCATGCAGATAAAGGCGAGGGGATGATCGACATCATCCAGGAAGCCTGTAAACCAGCCGTTGGATTCCTTGGTTTTGTCAACTTCCGCAGTACCTGATTTCGCGCAGATTTTCAGTCCCGGGAAATTACTCTGTCCGTAGTTTTTCAGGACATCGGTCCGCATATATTCCGTAACGGTTTTCGCTGTGGAAGGGGCAATCAGCTCGTCTGTATACTGCACTTCATAATCAGTCAGGCTGGCGCCGTTTGTGAATGAAAAATGGTCGACAATCTGAGGGCAGGCCGCTTCACCACCGCTGGCAATCGCGCCGCAGAAAACCATCATCGCGCACGGATTGACCAGATCCTTTCCCTGTCCGATTCCGGACCAGGCCAGGTCGGTCTTGTTTCCGCCACTGAAGTCAAAGGTGGATTTCGCCGATTTGATCCCGTTGATGGAATAATTGGACGTCAGGCCGGATTTGTCAGCATACCCTTTCAGGATCCCGCTTCCCAGTTCGACAGAGATTTCGCCGAAAGCGCAGTTACAGGAAACATTCAGGGCTTCTTCCAGGCTGACCGTCCCATGCTTTCGGGTGCAGGTGATTTTATAGCCATCCGCCATCTCTTCGCTGCCGGTACATTTGTACGACCAGTCGTCCACATTCTCCATCTTTTCCAGCGCGGCCATCGTGGTCACAATCTTGAAGATCGAACCAGGAGTAAACTTTGACGACAGGAAACGATTGATAAAAGCCCCGTCCTTTTTCGAGGATTCGGCGGCATGGTTGGGATCATAGGCAGGGGAGTTTACCATACAGATGATCTTTCCTGTTGTGTAGTCATACACGCCGACCAGGCCGACATGCCCGTCCAGCGCCTTATAAGCGACAGCGGATACATCCGCGTCAATGGTCAGGTGCAGATCCCGCCCGTTGGCGGCACTGCTGATACCGGTACCGGTAAACAGATTATAGCCGTTCAGATTTCCCGCGAAAACGGTTAAGGCGCCGGTGCCGATCTGCCCTCCCGGGTCACCGACCGCGTGGATGGTGGAAAGGCGGGATGCTTTATCGTCAAGATACTTCCAGCCATCATTAAATCGTGCCATGACTTTTCCGGTCGTATCCAGGATTCTTCCTGAATTGATCTGTCCATTGGTATACAGATGCCGGTTTGCCGGGTAGGAAACCCATTTATTCCCATTGTTGAAAAATCTGTAGATAAACAGAAATGTACCGAGGATGAGCATCAGTGACAGGAAAAGGCAGACGACAGCCCGTGATGTAATACGCTTCATCAGGAAGGCCTCCTTTCATTATCGTCGCCGTTGTTGTGTTCCAGTTCCCGGAGGAAAATATCAATTTCATCCTCTGGTTCGGCATAAGTTTCATCGGTGTGTTCAAACTGACTGAGGAAATCATCGATTTCCTGTTCATTTCTTTTCAGTGTCCGGCGGTCTTCTTCCGTCAGGCTCTCCTCCACCATAAGGTCGAAAGGAAACTGATCAGGCTCCGGCGGCAGTGGAGCCTGCTTCTGTGGTATGACAGGAGCAGGAGGGTCCGGAGGCGCGGCAGGTTTCTGTCCCCGGAAGATAATCGTCTCGGAAGAAGAGGAAGCAGAAGAGAAATCCTGATTCTGGCCGGCCGGATTTGAGGAGGACAGTGAGGCGGTATTCTGTTTTTCCGGACTGACAAATTCTCCCGGCCGGTCTGCGACTCTCTTGTAACCGGCAGCTTCCGGCGACCGCTGGACGCGTACGTTCTGATTGACTGCGAAGCTCGCGTTCTGCCGTGTGTCAGCCGCTTTGATATACGCCAGCAGCCCCCATGACGCCAGCATACTGGATCCGCCGCAGGAGACAAACGGGAAGGTGACTCCTGTAAGGGGAAGGATATCCAGTGATCCGAATACGTTCAGGATTGTCTGGAAGACGAAAAGTGAAGAAGCGGCACAGGCTGCAATGGCATAATAGGAGGAACGCCCGGACTGGACCACCCGGAATGTAAACAGTGCCAGGGCAATGATACTGGCGACTGCGAGCAGCGCGATGATCAGTCCCCATTCCTCACAGAGAATCCCGAATACCAGGTCGGTATTGGACGCGGCGATTCTCTGAAGCCAGCCGTTACCGGCGCCGACACCAATCATCCCTCCGCTCGCGGAGGCGGACATCGTGCGGACCTGCTGATAACCGGAACTGTCCGCGTACTCCCATACATGTCTCCAGGCGGAAAAACGGGAAGCAACGTAAGGACGGAAACGGATGACCAGTAACAGCGCGCCGGCAACTGCTCCGCAGATCATGAGAAGCGTCGTATAGTCGCCGGAACGCATATAGGCGATGACCAGGAAAACGACAAAAAAGATCGATGCTGTTCCGAAGTCTCCGGTGATCGCCAGCGCTGCCAGACAGAAACCGGAAAGAAGCATAAACCCGAATACATTCTGCTTGACAAACAGCCGGTCCAGTGTAGCCGCGCCTGAGAAAATAAAGCAGAGTTTGGCCAGCTCGGAAGGCTGCAGCGACATACCGAAAAGATCGATCCAGTTTCTGGCCCCGAAATGGACGCCGCCGAAAATCATTGTGATGAGGAACAGGAGGACGCAGACACCGCCCATCAGAATGCGCGTATTGACCACCCGGTTCAGGTCCCTCAGGTACCAGCCGATGAAAACGTACAGCACGATCCCCATCAGAATCGCGATGGTCTGTTTCATCATGGTGTCGGGAGTCGAAGTCGCGGTAACCGCGAGGTCCAGCGTACACGCGAAAAACGCGAGGATTTCCGGTTCAAAACCTTTCTGGCCCAGAGCCTTCGCTGTCATGATAAAAGCCCACATTCCCGCGATAAACATCAGGAAACATTGAAAGATCGTCCCGAAAGAATCCGTTTTGGTTACCGCGAATTCCAGAATGGTCAGGACCTGGAATACAGTCAGGGCAATCAGGGATTTCCAGGGAGGGTGAGGACTGCTGATCTGTGCACGGCGGTTTTCCTGCTCAGTCAGTTCCTGTTTGGTGATCGGGTGGAATGTGAAAGGGACGCCGCCGATGCCGAGACTGCTGCCCGGTTCCAGTTTTTCTCTTCCTTTTACGACCGCCCCGTCAATTGTGGTTGTTCCGCGTCCGCTGAGATCCTGGACCAGCCACCGGCCGCGTTCGTTTCTCATTAACGCGCACTGTGTCCTGGAGATGGTCGCGAATTTGACGATGATGTCACAGTGCCTGGCTCTGCCGATCGTGCATTCCCAGTGACGGATCGGAAATCTGCCGAGTTCTTCGGAATAAAGGTATCCCCATACTTCATTGGGATTCTTGACGCGGATCATCCGCCAGATGACAGACAGCAGGATTCCGGCGGCCAGTACGGGCATCACCCATCTGACGATGGATACGTAAATATCCCCAAAGGTGCTTTCGTCACTGCCGGCCCATTGGAAAAAATGAGTAAGATAAGTAAAAATGGTACTCAGGATCGAACCGAGACCTGAGAGCCCTTCTGAAAAAAGATGTTTCATAATATATATCCCTGTAAACAGCGGAACCGGTGAGATCCCGGACTGTTCATACGCATAGAAATTGTCCGATCTGTTCAGAGATGATCTGAACCAAGCATCATTTTAACATAAAAAGGTCAGAATATGAAAGGTATATATCAAGAACATGTGCAGACATCCCGGGATTCATTACAATTCCGTGGTTGGCCAGAACTATTGGCCAGAATCATATGAGAAAACGCTGCTTATGGCAGTATCACAGTTTTGGGGACAGCCTTTTCAAAACGTACAGCGTTTTAAAAAGGGTCCCCAAAACAGTCTTACCTGATGCAGCGTTTTTGAGGGAAACTGGCCGGTCGGTGAACAGTAGCGGATTCGTTACAATTCCGTGGTTGGCCAGAACTATCGGCCAGAATCATATGAAAAAACACTGCTTATAACTGTATCACAGAAAGGCTGCTGTTATTTTTACTTATCTTCTGGCTATTTGTAGTCTTCCGGCTTTCTCAGCGCTTCCACCATGGGATTGATGCATTTCTTCTGGTTGAAAGAAAGGCCCAGATATTCAGAGATCAGCTCGATTTCCTCCTGACCGAAAGAATATTTTCTGATTTCCGCTGGCAGCTCATTGTGACTTTCGTGTCCCAGCAGATAATCGACAGTGACATTAAAATAGTCGGCAATTTTTACAAGAGTATTAAAATCAGGCTGAGTTTCGGTGTTTTCATAGGAATTGACAGCCTGTTGCGAGACTCCTATAGCTTTGCCCAGTTGTTCCTGTGTGATTTTCTTTTCAGATCGTAATCGTTTTAATACATCTAACATATCTATCATCCTGTAGTCTGATTCCAAATCTATTCATAAGCTTCCTTCATTATGTTATCAGTAAAAGAAGAAAATATATAATAACAGCAGTTGTTATGTTAACTCATATGATTTGTAAAGAATGATAGAGTGCCAGTTGTGTTTTGATTCAGCTCCACACCTGACATAATTATAAAAACAGATCCTTTTTCCGAATTTGGAGCGGCTGATAACTGAATCATAACCTGAAGAAACAGAACAGTCCTGCTGGATGCAGTGTTTTTCCGGGAGTCGAACCGGCCGGCCGCCAGATGATAACTGGAGGGCAGTTGAATTATAACAGAGTAAGATTTACCGGTGTGAAGGGACTGCAAATCATGATATAATTAAACACGAGCACATGAACAGACAGATCGTGTGCCTGTGAATCGTTATTGTTGCATGGAAGTGAATGGAAAGTCGGGGATGTAAGATGGAACCGAAATATAAACGTGTAGTACTGAAAATCAGTGGAGAGGCACTTGCCGGGCCGAAGAAAACCGGACTGGATGAGGACACAATTGAGTCAATTGCCGCTGATGTCAAGAAAATCCATGATCAGGGTGTCCAGATCGGAGTCGTGGTAGGCGGTGGAAATTTCTGGCGCGGCCGGACAAGCAAGAGCATGGACAGAGCCACGGCAGATTATATGGGGATGCTGGCGACAGTGATTAATTCCCTGGCGCTGCAGGATGCCTTTGAAGCGATCGGCATGCCGACCAGAGTCCAGACGGCCATCGAAATGAAAGAAGTCGCCGAACCGTATATCCGCCGCAGGGCGATTAATCAGCTGAATAAAAATATTGTTGTGATTTTCGGCGCGGGTACCGGGAATCCGTTCTTTTCAACGGACACGACGGCAGCTTTGAGAGCGGCCGAAATTGAAGCGGATATCATCCTGCTGGCCAAGAAAGTGGACGCGGTGTATGACAGCGATCCGGAAGAGAATCCGGACGCGAAGAAATATGAGCGGCTGACGCATCAGGAGGTTCTTGAAAAGAACCTGAAGGTCATGGATTCGACTGCGGCCTCGATTTGCAGGGACAACGGCATCAAAATTCATGTTTTCGGAATCGCTGATCCGGACAATATGATCAAAGCAGTCTGCGGAGAACCGATCGGAACCTTCATTTCGTAAGGAACGGCTTTCCCTGCGTCGGTGCCAGACTGGCTGGTCGCTGAATGATGACGTGCGGTTTATTTTCGCGCGGTTTCGCGGCGACAGATTTTCAGGTGCGTGAACGATGCTTTTATAGCTGTGAATATATATTCTTTCAAGAGGTGCCGGCCCGGCTGTTTTCAGAGCAGGGTCAGTACCGGGAACAGGGAGGTAAGAACAATGGATGAATTAATGAAAAAATTTAGCGACAGAATGGGTAAGACGATTTCCATCCTGAAAGAAGATCTCAACACGGTCCGCGCGGGGCGCGCCAACGCCGCGATTCTCGACCGTGTAAATGTGGACTACTACGGCTCACCGACTCCGCTCAGGAATATCGCCAATATCTCTGTACCGGATCCGAGAACCATTCTGATCGCGCCGTTTGATCCGAGCAGTATGAGCGGTATCGAAAAAGCGATCCAGGAGGCGAACCTGGGGCTCAATCCGTCAACGGACGGGAAAAATATCCGTCTGATCGTTCCTCAGCTGACAGAAGAAAGAAGAAAAGAACTCACCAAAACGACAAAGAAAATGGGTGAAGACGCGAAAGTGGCTGTCAGGAACCTCAGGAGAGAAACGAACGAAGCAATGAAAAAGCTGGAGAAAAACGGCGAGATTACAGAGGACGACCTGAAAAAGGCACTGGACGATATCCAGAAGGAAACCGATCAGCATACCAAAAAGATTGATGAAATGATCGCGAAAAAAGATAAGGATATCATGGAGGTATAACGTGGGCAGGATCCCTGACGTGCTGGGCCTGCCATTGCAGACAGCAGAGGAAGTCCTGAGAAAAGAAGGCATTTCCTGGCGGGTGGTCAGGACAGCCCCGCCTCCGGGACGCAGGAAACCGGAATCAACGGACACAAGGGTCATTCGGCAGTCCCCGGAAGGGGACACCGAGATCCTCCTCGTTTGTGATATATAATTTTGTAAATATTTAGGAGATATGAGCAAATGCCATCAGTGGAAGAATACAATGAGAAGCATGACCTGAAGATCCCCGCGCATATCGCGATTATTATGGATGGCAACGGCAGATGGGCCGCGAAGCAGGGGAATCCCCGTCTGACAGGACATCATGCCGGCGTAAAAGCACTGGAAAAGACGGTGCAGGCCTGTGCGGAAGAAGGCGTGAAATACCTGACCGTATACGCTTTTTCGACAGAGAACTGGAAGAGGCCTGAAGAAGAAGTCACGGGGCTGTTTCAGATGATCAGTCTGTATGTAAGGCAATATACCAGGAAACTGAAAAAAGAAAACATCCGGGTACAGATCCTTGGAGAGTATGAAAAACTGCCGGAACCGGCAGTCAGAAGCTGCCGCTATATTGTTGAGGAAACCGGAGACAATACCGGGATGGTCTTTAACATCTGCCTGAACTATGGAAGCAGAGGCGAAATCACCCGGGCAGTGAAGCAGATCGTCCGGCGCTGCCAGGATGAGGGAGATTCTCTGACAGCGGAGGATATTACGGAAGAGCTGATTTCCTCCTGCCTGTATACAGCGGAGATGCCGGATCCGGATATGATCATCCGGACCGGAGGTGAGAAAAGAATCAGCAATTATCTTCTGTGGCAGTCCGCCTACAGCGAGTTCGTTTACACGGATGTCCTGTGGCCTGACTTCGGCAGAGAGGAACTGATGAAGTGCATCGCCGAATTCAACGGCAGACACCGGCGGTTTGGAGGGCTCGATCACAAATGAGAACCAGGATTATCTCAGGATGTATCATCGCTCCGTTTCTTTTGCTGGTGGTCTTGGGAGGCCCGTTTATCAAAGCGGCGGTTTTCGCGATTACCATCATGGGAATGTACGAGTTTTTCAGGGGATTCCGTCATATCGGCATTTATCCTTCTTTTCCGGTCGCGGTTGGTTCGGTAATCGTGCTTTATGCTCTCAATATCGCCGTGTCGTCGTTACAGCTGTTCCCGGAACGACTCACCATGTATCTGTATTTTATGTGGCTGTTCCTGTCGGTCCTGGCGTCGATGCTGTATCTTTTCCAGCTCGAAAAGCGTTCGCCGGCGGATGGTATGGCGACCGTCACGGGCATTGTCTATATCGCTTTTTTCGCGTATCACGCGGTCCTGGCAGACGATCTTTTCACGGAACTGCTGGGGGCAAGTCCGGTATGGATGATTCTGCTCTCCGCTTTTGGCACAGATATTTTCGCGTATTTCGGCGGATATTTTCTGGGAAAGCATAAGCTCTGTCCCACGATCAGCCCGAAAAAAACGATTGAAGGCTCTCTGTGCGGAACACTGGCCAGTGTGATCCTCTGTACGCTGTTCGGCGCCCTGTTTATGAATGATGGCAAGCTTCTGGCCTGTGCCATGACAGGACTGGCAGCGGGGATTTTTTCGCAGTTTGGCGACCTGACGGCGTCAGTATTCAAAAGAAAGATGGGAATCAAGGACTATGGGAACCTGATTCCGGGACACGGCGGCATTATGGACCGCTTTGACAGTGTTCTGTTTACAGCCCCGATGGTATTCTATATCCTTGTGATATTTCATGCGTCGAGCATTTGATGGATAGGAGTATGAGACGATGAAAAAGATCACCCTGCTGGGGTCGACAGGATCGATCGGTACACAGACACTGGACGTTGTCCGTGAAAACCCGGAGCTCTATCAGATTCACGCGCTGGCCTGCGCGCGTAATACCGAAATACTGTTCCGTCAGATCCGTGAATTTCACCCGGAAGCGGTATCCCTGCTCTCGGAGGAAGCCGCGGAAAAAACGAGACAGGCGTTTCCGGAGCTGAGGGTTTACAGTGGCCGGGAAGGTCTGGAAGAACTGGCTGGTGATGAGACGCCGGATATGGTTGTCAACGCAGTGGTTGGCATGGCCGGCCTGATGCCGACCTACCGGGCGATCTGCGCGGGACGTACCATTGCCCTGGCCAATAAAGAAACCCTTGTGGCCGGCGGGCACCTGATTATGAAGACCGCCGCGGAGAAAGGGGTGGACATTCTGCCGGTGGACAGTGAGCACAGCGCGGTGTTTCAGAGCCTGCAGGGATCTGAAAGAAAACGGGTCAGGAGAATCATCCTGACGGCGAGTGGCGGTGCTTTCCGGGGATATTCACGGGAAGATCTGCAGAATGTGACTGCCGCCCAGGCCCTGCGGCATCCCAACTGGGATATGGGCGCCAAGGTGACGATTGATTCCTCGACCCTGATGAACAAGGGGTTTGAGGTGGCAGAGGCGAGATGGCTGTTCGACATGGAGCCGGAACGGATCGATGTGGTGGTCCATCCGGAAAGCATCATCCATTCCATGGTGGAATACGAAGACCGGGCGGTGATGGCGCAGCTGGGGGTTCCGGATATGAGGGTGCCGATTAACTACGCGCTGGGCTATCCGGACCGGATTCCGCTCCCGCTGACGGAAACACTGGATTTTGTCAAAACCGCAAAGCTGACCTTTGAACAACCGGATACGGATACCTTCCGCTGCCTGAAAATCGCGTATGACGCGCTGAAAGCAGGAGGTACATACTGCACTGCCTTAAACGCTGCCGATGAGATCCTGGTGGAGGCTTTCCTTCAGGGAAAGATCCGTTATCTGGAGATCCAGGAACTGCTGCAGAAGATCGTGGAACAGCATAAGAGCAGGGATCCGGAAGATCCGGAGTCCATTTTCCAGGCAGACGCGGAAGCGCGGGAAATGACGAAAAAAATGATTGAAGAATACAGGTAACGAAAACAGGATTTACGTGAAAAAATATCCTGCGCAGACGGTAAAGGTGATTTGCGCGCAGTGTCTTACAGGACGACTGACACGTAAATCCGGAGTACGGAGGAAGATACATGCATTTACTGCTGGGAATCCTGGTTGCGATTATCATGTTCGCAATCATGGTCGCAGTACATGAGGGAGGCCATTTTCTCGCGGCACGGGCAGTTGGTGTCAAAGTCAACGAATTCGCGATCGGCATGGGCCCCCTTATTTTAAAAAAAGAAAAAAACGGAACCCTTTACTCTCTCAGGGCGTTTCCAGTAGGTGGTTACTGTGCCCTGGAAGGAGAAGATACGGAATCGGAAGATGAGCACGCCTTTCATAACCGGCCGGCGTGGGCAAAAGCGCTTGTCCTTGTGGCAGGCCCTCTGATGAATTTTATCTTGGCGTATGTGATCCTCGCGATCCTGATCACCTATATCGGGACATCCGCGATGCCGGTACTGTCATCGGTGGAAAAAGATTCCCCGGCATATCTGGCGGGAATGCGGGCTGAAGACACGATTACGGAGGTACAGGGAAAAGCAACGCCGGACGGGAACGATGTCCGGGAAGCGATACATGACGCCGCGGAAGCCGGTGATTCTGTCATGGTGACCTTTGAAAAACCGGATGGCAGTATTAATAAAAAAGAAATTGCATTCGCGACGGATGACAATGGCAATAAAATCATTGGCGTCATGTTCCGGTCCCATCATAATCTCCTGACCGGGATGAAGCAGGGGCTGATTTCCTGTTTTACCATGGAAAAGGAGATGCTGGTCATCCTGGGGAAGATGATCATCGGCCAGGGGTCGACGCAGGATGTCGTGGGACCGGTTGGGATTGTGACCGTGGTTGATCAAACCACACAGGCCGGGCCGCTCAACGTCTTTTATCTGCTGGCGCTGCTGAGCCTCAATCTGGGTCTGGTCAATATTCTGCCGTTTCCGGCACTGGACGGAGGACGCCTGTTGTTTGTCATCATCCGGGCCGTCACCGGACACAGGATTACAGATGAGATGGAAGGCAGGATCCATTACGCGGGGATCCTGATCCTGTTTTCGCTGATGATCCTGATTACGCTGAAAGATATCCATACTTTCATTCTGAACTAAGAACTGTACTTTCATAACCTGCACAGGTTATTTTCAGACAGTTCCTGAGAAAACACTGATGACAGGTGGCTTATCATGAGAAAGAAAACGAGACAGGTCATGTGCAGGGACGTACCGATCGGCGGGGATGCGCCGGTGTCGATCCAGTCCATGACCAATACACATACAGAAGATGTCCCGGCGACTCTGGAGCAGATCCGCGCTCTGGAAGCGGCAGGATGCGATATTGTACGGATCGCGGTTTCCAGTGAAAAGGAACTGGAGGCTTTCCGGGAAATCCGCAGACAGACGGAAATGCCGCTGGTGGCGGATATCCAGTTCAATTATCGTCTGGCGATCGGATGCGCGGAGCAGGGAGCGGACAAAATCCGGATCAATCCGGGCAATATTGGTTCCCATGAGCGTGTCAGAGCAGTGGTGGATGCCTGCCGGAAGCGCGGAATCCCGATCCGGGTCGGCGTCAATTCCGGTTCAGTGGAAAAAGACATACTGGAAAAATACGGAGGCGTCACTCCGCAGGGGCTGGCAGAAAGCGCCATGAGGAATGTGAAGCTTCTGGAAGAAATGGACTTCGGGGATATTGTCATTTCCGCGAAAGCGTCAGACGTGCAGAAAAATTTTGAAACGTACCGGATCCTGTCGGAGATGACAGAGTATCCTCTCCATATCGGGGTCACGGAATCCGGAGACCGGAGCAGGGGAAGCATCAAGAGCGCTGCCGGACTGGGCGCGCTGCTTCTGGACGGGATCGGTGACACCATGCGTGTATCCCTCGCCGGGGATCCGGTCATGGAGCTTCCGGTCGCGCGGGAAATCCTCAAATGTACCGGTCATCTGGACAGCGGGATCAATCTGATCTCCTGCCCGACCTGTTCCCGCTGCAGGACGGACCTGCCGGGAATGGTGGAACGGACTGTAAGAAAGCTGGATGAGATCGAACCGGAACTGATCCGGCAGGGTTGTCCGGTGATCACTGTCGCGATGATGGGATGCGCGGTCAATGGCCCCGGAGAAGCCTCCGGCGCGGATATCGGAGCGGCCTGCGGCGACGGAAAAGCACTGATTTTTGAAAAAGGCGAGATTGTCAGAACCGTTCCGGAAGAGCTGATCGAAGAGGAACTGATCAGCGGTCTGCGGCGTATCGCGGAGGAAAGAATCAGAAAGGAGAGTTGAGTACGATGCTTTCTTTTATTGAACAGATCTCTGTACCCGTATGGGGATGGCTGATTTTCGCGGTGGCCATGATCGTCATTGAGATGATGACCATGGGACTGACCACCATCTGGGCCGCTGGTGGAGCCATCGCGGCGTTACTGACCGCGCTGTTCACGGATAATTTTCTGTGGCAGGCTCTGGTCTTTGCTGTTGTCACACTCATTCTGGTCATTGTCACGCGTCCCCTGGCGGTACGCAAGCTCAATAACCGGACGGTGCGGACCAATGTCGATGCCCTGATCGGGCAGGATGCCGTGGCGCAGACAGATGTGGAAGAACTGTCCCGCGGGGAAGTGAAAGTGGACGGAAAGGTATGGATGGCTGTTCCGGCGCGTGGCTCCGCGCCCATTTATAAAGGGGATGTGGTGAAAGTCAGCGCGGTGGAAGGCGTAAAACTCATTGTCAAAAAGGAGGAGATGGAAAGATGATGGCACTGTTTATTGTACTGGTGATTCTGGTAATCGCGCTGCTGGTGATCAATATCCGGATTGTGCCGCAGGCCAGCGCGTTTGTCATCGAGCGCCTCGGCGCGTACAAAGACACCTGGCAGGTCGGACTTCATGTAAAGATCCCGCTCATTGATAAGGTTTCACAGAAAGTCTCCCTGAAGGAGCACGTGATCGATTTCCCTCCGCAGCCGGTGATTACCAAGGATAATGTTACGATGGAGATCGATACAGTGGTTTACTATCAGATTACGGATCCGATGCTGTTCACTTACGGCGTTTCCAATCCGTTGGCGGCGATCGAGAATCTGACAGCGACCACACTGAGAAATATCATCGGTGACCTGGAACTGGACGAGTCCCTGACCAGCCGTGAGTTGATCAATTCCAAAATCCGGGTGGTCCTGGATGAGGCAACGGATCCATGGGGCATTAAAATTAACCGTGTGGAAGTAAAGAATATCATTCCACCGAGAGATATCCAGCAGGCGATGGAAAAGCAGATGAGAGCGGAGCGTGAAAAACGTGAAGCCATTCTGCGTTCGGAAGGGGAGAAAACCTCAGCGATCCTGATCGCGGAGGGTGAGAAGCAGTCCAAGATCCTGGCGGCAGAGGCGGATAAGCAGGCTGCGATCCTGGCGGCGGAAGCGGACCGTGAAGCAGCGATCCGCAAAGCAGAGGGTGAAGCGGCGGCGATTAAGATGGTCCAGCAGGCGACTGCGGATGGTATCCGGATGATCAATGAGTCCAATCCTGGTGATGCCGTCCTGACGCTGAAGAGCCTGGAAGCCTTCACCGAAGCCGCGGACGGACAGGCGACCAAGATCATCATCCCTTCAGATATCGCTGGTGTCGCCGGACTGGCCGGCGCGCTGAAGAACATTGTTTCAGAATCATAATGGGATTGTGTGAATGATGAACACATTTTTTTCAGATATTTTAGCGCAGACCTGCAGGGCATCTTCGGATGTTCTGCAGGTTTCTGCGCAGGAGCTCCGTGTGGAGCTGACAGAGGTATCCTATGACAGCAGCCGTGACAGCCTGGAGTTTTCACTGGTGATGAATTTTATCATCCCGTATGACCTCTATGACCGGATGCTGAAGCAGGTAGCGGAGGACCTCCCGTTTGCCCGTCAGATTCAGTGTCATACGCTGTACCGGGAGATCACGTCGGATATGGCTACGATCATCCGGCTGTACATGCCGTATATCGTCAATACTGTTTCGGATATCGGCAGCCTGGTGCATACGATCGACCTGGACTATATGAAGACCGAAGGAAAGAAGGTCATCTTCGGTGTTGTGGGAGAAATGGCCGAACGGCAGCTCAACCGGAACATGGCACCGGCCATGGCCGGGATCCTGCGGGAAAAGTTCGGCCTGCAGGTAGAGATCGTTTTCTGTAATATCGAGCAGAAATATGATGCCCGGAGGAAAAACAAAGAAGACCAGAGCGCGCAGGAACTGAGACAGGCTGCGGAGGAAGCGGAACGGGCAGCGGAAGTGTACCGCCGGCAGCAGGAAGCAGAGCCGTCAGCCGCGCAGTCCTATGGTGGCTGGAATGGAGGCGCGAATGGTTCTGGCGGAAACGGCGGTCCTGCTCCGAAAAGGAAACGGGGATACGAAGGTCCTGTCAGGGGAAATGTGATCCTCGGAAAACCGGCAACCGGTACGGTGACGGAGATAAAAAACATCTCCGGGGACCAGGAGAATCTGCTGATCGAGGCTTCCATTTTTGACATGGACTCCAGGACCATGAAAAACGGAAGGGTACTGGAGGCGCTGGACGTGACGGACGGAACCGATTCCATCCGGGTCAAATGCTTTGTTTCCCAGCAGAAAAGCGGGGACATTCATGAGCATCTTTCCAAAGGGACCTATGTCAGAATCACCGGACATACAGAATATGATACTTTCGAGAAAATGACGGTTTTCATGGCGGACAGTATCGAAAAAGCCGAAAAACCGGAACGCCGGGACACACAGGAACGCAAACGTGTGGAACTGCATGTCCACACGAAAATGAGCCAGGTGGACGGGATGATGGATGTGAAGGATCTGGTGAAAACCGCGATCCGCTGGGGGCATCCCGCTGTGGCAGTGACGGACCACGGTGTCGTACAGGCATTCCCGGACGCCGCGAAAGCCGCCGGAGATAAGATCAAGGTGATCTATGGCTGTGAGGGGTATCTGGTCAATGCCATCGAGCAGCCGGACGGTTCCCTGGATTATAAAAGTAATCCGGCCTATCACATCATCCTGCTGGCAAAGAACCAGACCGGCCTGAAGAACCTGTACAAGCTGGTTTCTTTCTCCTTCCTGGATTACTACTATAAACGGCCGCGGATTCCGAAGCAGCTGATTACGGAATACCGGGAAGGTCTGATCATCGGCTCGGCCTGCGAAGCCGGGGAAGTTTTCCGAACCATGCGTGATGGCGCGACAGAGGAAGAACTGGAACGGGTCGCGTCTTTTTACGATTACCTGGAAGTTCAGCCGCGCACCAATAACTATTTTATGGTAGAAAAGGGCATGGTTTCTTCCATGGACGATGTCCTGGACTTCAACCGCCGGATCGTTGCCCTGGGTGAAAAAATGAACAAACCGGTGGTGGCGACCTCCGACGCCCATTATATGAATCCGGAGGACTATATCTACCGGAACATCATCATGGCGGCGCACGGTTTTAAGGATCTGGCGGAAACACCGCGTCTCTGGCTGCGGACAACGGATGAGATGCTGGAGGAATTCGCGTATCTGGGGCCGGAGAAGGCAGAAGAAATTGTCATCGACAATCCGCAGAAAATCGCGGATTCCGTCGAGGTCCTGAAGCCGGTACCGGAAGGGAAGTATCCGCCGAAAATCGAAGGCGCGGAGGAACGGCTGCGTCAGCGCTGCTATGAACGGGCCCACAGTATCTACGGAGATCCGCTGCCACAGCTTGTGGAGGAACGGCTGGAGAAAGAGCTGAGTTCCGTTATCGAAAACGGCTATGCCGTCATGTACGTCGCGGCGGAGATGCTGGTGCAGAAGTCTCTTTCCGATGGCTACCTGGTCGGTTCCAGAGGGTCGGTCGGTTCCTCTTTCGCGGCGACCATGGACGGCATCACCGAAGTCAATCCACTGCCGGCGCATTATGTGTGTCCGCACTGTAAGCATTCCGAGTTTATGCTGGACGGAGAGTACGACTGCGGTGTCGATATGCCGGACAAAAACTGCCCGGTCTGCGGGACACCATATAAAAAAGATGGCTTCAATATTCCGTTTGAGACATTTCTCGGCTTCAGCGGCAACAAAGAGCCGGATATCGACCTGAACTTCGCCGGTGAGTATCAGCCGGTGGCACATAAATACGTAGAGGAAATCTTCGGATCGAAAAATGTTTTCAAAGCGGGTACCATCAGTACGATCAAGGAAAAAACGGCCTTTGCCTATGTCCGGAACTATTTCCAGGAACGTGGCAGAGTCGTCAATCCGTGTGAAATGAAGCGCCTGGCCCTGGGCTGTACCGGTGTCCGCAAGACGACCGGACAGCATCCGGGAGGGATTGTCGTCGTGCCGGACGATCATGAGATCTATGAATTCTGCCCGGTCATGCATCCTTCCGAAGGAGCCGTAAAAGATATCATCACGACCCATTTTGATTACCATAAAATCGATGAAAACCTGCTGAAGCTGGATATTCTCGGCCACGATGTCCCTTCCATGATCCGTATGCTGGAGGACATGACCGGCGTGTCCCCGGAAGACATTCCGCTCAGTGATCCGAAGGTCAGCAGTATTTTCCTGAATACCGACGCGCTGGAGATCAAAATGGACGATTACCGTCAGCGCCATGGCACCTTTGGGATCCCGGAGTTCGGGACGCCGTTTACCCGGCAGATGCTGGATGAAACGAAGCCGTCCAAGTTCTCGGCGCTGGTGCGGATCTCCGGGTTTTCCCACGGCACCGATGTGTGGGTCAACAATGCCCAGGAGTTTATCCGGACCGGACAGGCCACCATGGATGACGCGATCGCCACCCGTGACGACATCATGAACTACCTGATCGGCAAAGGGGTTCCGAAAAAGGATTCCTTTGACATCATGGAGAAAGTCCGGAAGGGCAAAGGTGTCACGGAGGAGCGGGAGCAGCTGATGCGGGAGCACGACGTGCCGGACTGGTATATCGAGTCCTGTAAGCGGATCCAGTATATGTTCCCGAAAGCCCACGCGGTGGCGTATGTCATGATGTCCTACCGGATCGCCTATTTCAAGGTCTACTATCCGCCGGAATTCTACGCGACACACTTCACCACCAAGGTCGATTTCTTCAACGCGGACGTGATCCTGCGGGGTGTGCAGTCCGTCATCGACCGGATCGATGCCATCAGCAAGATGGGGAAGGAGGCGACAAAGAAAGAGCAGGACGAAGTGCCTGTTTACGAAGTGGCCTATGAGATGTACGCCCGGGGTTATGAATTCCTGCCGGTGGCCTTCGGGCACTCGCGGGGCATGAAGTTCTCCGTGGAAGACGGAAAAGTCCGGCTGCCGTTCCGGGCCCTGGAAGGAATGGGCGAGACCGCGGCGACCAGCATCGAAGAAGAGTACGCGAAGCGTGAGTTCAGTTCCGTAGAGGATCTGATGATCCGGACCAGTGTCAACTCCAGCAATATCGAGACTCTGCGGGCGCATGGGGTTCTAAGCGGGCTGCCGGAATCGGATCAGATGAGCCTGTTTGATATGGCGGCGTTTTAGGGAAACGCTTTTATTTTCTTCAGAAAAACATGAAAAAGCCGGTCGGCCCGGGAGATCTCCCGGGCTGACCGGCTTTTCCGCGCAGGTAATGCCGGAATGCTTTGTGTTTTCCGCATTGATCTCTTTTCAGTTTATATGCGGAATAGCGGATTCGCGAGATGATTGGAATGCGAAATGTCACATAAAACATATATTGTTCTAATTAGGAAAATATGGTATTTTATGTATGTTGAGCGTGTTTCAAAAAACTTATATAATGGAGGTGAAAACAGTCATGGACAAAGAGGCATCACGATGGAATCAAAAATCCGCAAGCGTCAGGGAGGTGGGGGAAATGGCCAGAACCGTGAGTATCGGTAATGATGATTTTGCTGATTTACGCAGATACGACTCCTTTTATATCGATAAAACCAACTTTATCAGAGAATGGTGGAACGGAAGAGATAAAGTGACCCTCATCACCCGTCCCCGCCGTTTCGGGAAAACTCTGAATATCAATATGGTTGATCGTTTTCTCTCAAATCTCTACGATGATCAGGAAACACTGTTCAGCCATCTGAAAATCTGGCAGGATGAGGATATGCGGGCGCTGGCGGGGCAGTTCCCGGTCATCAGTCTGTCTTTCGCGAAAATCAAAAATAATAATTTCGCGGCGACAAGAAAACGACTCGCGAAAATCGTATCAGATGCCTATTCCACGTATCGTAGCTTATTGAAATCCGATATTTTACTGGACAGTGAAAAAAAGAAAGTTCTCCAGGCTATTGATAAAATCGATCCGGAGGATGCCGCAGACGCACTCGGTGATCTCTGCCGCTTTCTGTCCACGCATTACGGAAAGAAGGTCATTATTCTTCTGGACGAATACGATACGCCGATGCAGGAAGCATATATTTACGGCTATTGGGAAGAACTGGTCGAATTCACACGGAATATTTTCAACGCCGCATTCAAGACAAATCCTTACCTGGACCGCGCACTGATGACCGGTATCACCAGGGTCAGCCGGGAGTCCCTGTTTTCGGATCTGAATAATCTGAAAGTAATCACAACTACGTCCCAGAAATATGAAACGTCTTTTGGCTTCACAGAACAGGAAGTTCTGGAAAGCATGGAAGAGTTCGGTTACAACAATATGGAGGAGGTCAAATACTGGTATGATGGCTTTACCTTTGGCAGGGCACAGGATATTTATAATCCCCTGTCTATCACCCAGTTCCTTGACGAAGAAGGAAAACTGGCTCCTTACTGGACCAATACCAGCAGCAACAGCCTGGTCGGGAAACTGATCCAGGAAGGCTCCGCAGATCTGAAAAAGGATTTTGAAATTCTTCTGGCTGGAGGAACTGTAACCGCGCGGATTGATGAGGAAATTGTTTACGACGAACTGGAAGACGATACGAATTCCATCTTCAGCCTGCTGATGGCCACCGGCTATCTGAAACCTGTCAGGGTGGAAGGAAAGGAATATATCCTTGCGCTGACGAATCATGAAACCAGTGAAATGTTTGAAAAGCTGATCAGGAGATGGTTTAAAAAAGTCAGGACAGAATACAACGATTTTATCAAAGCGCTGCTGCTGGGTGATCTGGAATGGATGAACACCTTTATGAATGACATTGCCCTGCAGAGTTTCAGCAGTTTTGATACGG
>CAMNJG010000004.1 GCA_946541285.1 uncultured Clostridia bacterium | reverse complement strand
GCGCCACTGCCGCGTTAGGGAAACGCTGATTTATTCCGCTGTTTATTTGTCATCCTGAGCGCAGCGCAGGATCAAGTGGAGCTTTTTGGGGACTATGCTGCAATACCGGTGCACAGGGGCTGATCCGCAGTATCGCTGTGCAGGGCCGGGTGCCACCGGAATGATTGAATAGAAGGAGTACAGGATGAAAGATCAGGGAGGCAAGGAAGACCGTATCCTCCTTTCGAGGACGGAAGAGCTGGCGGAAGCCTGCGTCAGCCAGTACCGGATGACTCACACGGAGTTCCTGGATCTCCGGCAGCGCAGTCTGGTGCAGCAGCAGATGAAGAACCGCGGAGTACGGAACTGGGGCTTCTATGGCGGCTTTGAGGACGCGGAGCGCGTGATTGCGGTATTTCTGCCGGAGTATATCATGGAGGACGGGCCGGCAGCGCATTTCGCCGCGGAGCCGGAGGATGATCCGCTTACTGTGCTGCGCCTGACGAAATCCAAAGGCGCGCCGGCCCTGTCGCACCGGGATTATCTGGGAGCGCTGATGGGTCTGGGGATCCGCAGGGAAGTCACCGGGGATATCCTGGTCCGGGAGGACGGCGCGGATCTGCTGGTGCTCCGGAGCATGGCGGAGTATGTGGCATCCCATCTGTCCCAGGCAGGGCGGAGCACACTGTCGGTAGAAGAAATTCCGGTCAGCGGGCTGATTGTGCCGGCATCGGACGCGAAGGAAAAGCACGTCAGTGTGGCGTCACTGCGCCTGGACAGTATCCTGGGAGCAGCGTTCGGGCTGTCCCGGGCCAAAGCGCAGGAAGCTGTCCGGAGCGGAATCGTCTTTGTCAACGGACTGGAAACGCTGAAACCGGAACGGCCGCTGGAAGAAGGCGACAAAATTGTGCTGCGCCATAAAGGACGGGTGCGCATCCAGTCGGTCGGCGGAAAAACCGGTAAGGGCCGTACCCATCTTACGCTGCTGACGTACCGGTAAAAAGTATCTGCTCATGAAGTCCCCGCTGGATTTCATGATGCAGGCTGTCGAAGCAGCAGTAAATTAACCGGATTTTGTCAATACGCGTTCAGGTATCAGGAAAATTCGGTTAATGAGCACGCATTAAAAAAGACCGGGCTTTCCTGATGGAGGAAAGCCCGCTGAAAGAATCTGAATAAATCGGAAAGACAGAAGTCTGCCGCCTGTCCGTCCGTTTTTTATGAAAGAACCTCTGTGAGCGGTGGCACGACCTGCTTTTTACGCGATACGACACCCTTGAGGTACAGACGGTCCGCTTCCGCGGAAGTAAAGGCTTTCTTCGCGGTTTCTTCCGCGCCTTCCCCTGCGACGACGAGTTCGCTGGACTCCTCCAGGATATTGGTCAGGAGCAGGAACAGCATGTCGACACCGTGTTCGCTGAAGGATTCGTTCATATAGGAAGTCATGGTTTTGCTGAGTTCTGCCAGTTCGTCCTCATCCATGGAGGTTACCTGGCCGACGCCATAAGTGGTGCTGCCTGCTGTAAATTTCTTGAAGTCCATGTACAGGATTTCCTTTGGTGATTTTCCGGCGAGCTCACTGCCTGCCTTGAACATCTGTTTTGCGTAAGCCTGGATGTCTTCAATACCTGCGATCTTCGCGAGCGCTTCGGCAGCTTCCTGGTCAAGCGGTGTGCAGGTAGGGGAGCGGAACGCCAGAGTGTCAGAGAGGATCGCGGAACACAGGCCGCCTGCGGTAGCAGCGTCCGGTGTCAGGTCGTTTTCTTTAAAGCAGAGATAGACGATCGTCGCGGTGCAGCCGATTGGCATGGCTCTGAAATAGATCGGTTCCGCCGTCTGAATGTCGCCGATTTTGTGATGATCCAGAATTTCCAGGATGCGCGCGTCGTTCACATCATCAACCGCCTGAGCCACTTCATTGTGATCCACCAGGATGAGGTCTTTGTCCGCGGCGCTTTCCAGATATTCCGGTACCGGCAGTCCGAAGTGTTCGAGCACAAAAGTTGTTTCCGGATTGAGCTCGCCTGCTCTGGCAGCCTGGGCGCTTCCGGCGTTCATGGCATTTTTGAATGCGGCGTATCCGATCGCTGAGCAGATGGAGTCTGTGTCCGGATTCTTATGTCCGATAACGTAAGTCATTTTGATCCTCCTGTTATGTATGGTTCTGTGATTTTCCTGAAATACGGCTCTGTTGCCGGTATCTAATGCGTGCTCATTAACCGAATTTCCTTAATATTTCAATGCGCATCGGTAAAATTCGGTTAATCTGCTGCTGGGGTTTTGAATCATTTTTCAATAAAACCCTGTAGCAGCGGAAATAGGAAACGGACGATTTCCAGAGCACAGGCATCAAACAGTGTCTGCCCGTATGGTTTCTTTTCATTGAAAAACCATGCGGAATGCAGGCATATACTTCGACAGCCTGCATCATCAACTCCGACGGGGAGTTGATGAGCAGACACTATTATTTTACTCGCATTCCGCTGTTCTGACAATAGGTTACAATCTGCCGGCCGGCAGGATCTGTAACCAGATTGCAAAGCATAATCCCTTATGGTATACTAACATGTTGCCTGACAGATCTGTCAGAAAAGGAAAGCTGTGAGACGGGACGGACGCGCCGTTGCCGTACAGAATACAGCAGATCCATGCTTTTTTGAGGGAACGGAATGTTTTCCTGGAGAATGATATGAGCAAACAACAGAACAGGGTTCGCTCCCTGCTTTTCAGGTCGCGATATATGTATATCGTCATGGTTCTGATGGTCATCGTCACTGCACTGATCAGACCGGTCTGCGTGATCCCGGCCCTGATCATGCTGGCCTCCGCGATTGTGATGTCGATTATCGATGTCCGGAGCGAAGAGCGCACGCTGGTCTCGGATTATTTCCGGGAACTGGAAGGAAAAATGGACGAATCGGTCATCAGCGCCGTGCAGTATAACCCGCTGCCGCTCTGTATGATCGGCAGTGACGGGGTCATTGTCTGGGCCAATAAAAAGTTCCGTATGCTGTTCCCCGCGGAGGAAGATCCGGAGGGAAGGGATATTTACGACATTACCGGGATTCGTCTGTACATGATGAGCAACAGTGATCTGAAGGAAAAGGTCGTCAATATTTCGGCGATCAATAAGTCCTTTTATGTGCAGACTTCGGATCCGGCAGAGTGGACGGAAGGCTATCGCGAGAAGATCACGGGAGAGGCGCTCTCAGAGGATGAGTACAACACCCGGATGTTCCACTGGATGGATATTACGGATCTGGAGCAGCTGCGCAAGATATACAAAGAGCAGAAAACCTGTATCGTCCAGATAAAAGTAGATAACCTGGACGATATCCTGGAGCAGGCGCCGGATGAAGTCAAAGCCAGCCTGGCCGGGGAGATTGAGAAAGTGATCCGGACCTGGGCGGTCAAGAGCCGGGCGGCTGTCATCAGGACCTCAAAGAGCAAATATACCGTGATCTGCGACCAGCAGGCACTGGCCAATACAGAAGTCAAAAAATTTTCCATCCTCGATGAAGTCCGCGCGCTGAAGACCGGCGGGGATATCCCGGCCTCCCTCAGTATCGGCGCGGGAGCCATGGGAAAGAGCCTGACGCAGACTGCCGATTTCGCGCAGGCCGCGCTGGACCTGGCGCTGGGCCGCGGCGGGGACCAGGCGGTCGTCCGGAAGGATACCAATCTGGAATATTATGGTGGCCAGTTGCAGACTGCAGGAAAACGAAATAAAGGCAAGTCCAGGATCGTCGCGGTGGCGCTGCTGGATTTCATTGATCAGGCAGAGCAGATTTTCATCATGGGCCATAAGCATCCGGACATGGACGCGTTCGGGGCGGCCATCGGTGTGGCGCACATCGCGAAGCTCCGGAATAAAGAAAAGAAAGTCAGCATTGTCATCGACAGCTGGGACGCGGTGGACATCCCGTATAAGCTGGCGGCGGAGAGCGGCCAGTACCATTTTATAACCGGTGAGCAGGCACTGGCGGCCGCGAAACCGGAGGATCTGATGATTGTCGTGGATACGCACCGTCCGGCACTGGCTGAATGCGGCAGGCTGGCGGATACCATTCAGCGTACCGTGATCATTGACCATCACAGACGCGCACCGGATATCATTCCAAATGCCGTGCTGACGCATATCGAACCGTACGCTTCTTCCGCCTGTGAACTGGTAACGGAAATGCTGCAGTATACGACGACGGAAAAGAAAGGCATCAGCGATTTTGAGGCCAACACACTGCTTTCCGGCATTGTGCTGGATACCAAAAACTACTCGGTCAAGGCCGGGGTGCGTACCTTTGAGGCAGCTTCCTGGCTGCGCCGTCAGGGGGCCGATCCGATTGTTGTCCGGCAGTTTTTCCAGACCGATATGGAAATATTCCAGAAAAAAGCAGAAATCATCACAAGGGCAGAGAAACTGCCATATGATATCGCGATCTCCTATATCGCGGAACCGAGGCGGAACCTGTCCGTGCTGATCGCTCAGGCGGCGGATGACCTTCTGGATATCCGGGGGATGAAAGCTTCCTTTGTTCTCGGTGTCGAGGAAAACGGAGGTGTTCGGGTCAGTGCCCGTTCCCTGGGAGCCGTGAACGTCCAGATGATCATGGAAAAAATCGGCGGCGGCGGCAACCTGACGACAGCGGGAGCCCAGCTCCACGGCAGTCTCCGGGAAGCGAAGATCCAGCTGGTCGAGGCCATCGATGAATACATGGCGTCTTACGCGGAAAAGAAAAAGACCCCGAAATCCGCGCAGAAACAGTACCGGGATACCATCCGGCTGCCGAATCTTACAGGCGAGAAAAACCTGCCGGTCATCGATGTGGAAGGAGCGGACAGCGCGCCGGAGCTTTCCCCTGACGAAAATGACGAAGTACAGGATCTCCGGAAGAACGCCAGAAAAAAACTGCTTCCGGAAAAAACAGGTATCTTTGAAAATCCGCATAACGGAGCGGCGGGAAAAGAAAAAAAGATCACCCGCGGCATTCCGAATATTGAATAAAAACACTGCGAACTCAGCAGCGACCAGTCGAAAGAAAGGGACAGGAGGAATTCATGAAAGTCATACTTCTCGAAGATGTGAAAAAACTCGGCAAGGCCGGGGAAATCGTAAAGGTCAGCGATGGCTACGCCCGCAATATGCTTCTCCCGAAGCAGCTGGCCAAAGAAGCCACCGCCGGCAATATCAGGGCGCTGGAGAAGCAGAAGGCGCAGAAGGAAGAAGAACTTGCCCAGGAGAAGGCCAGCGCCGAAGAGATGAAAAAGAAGCTGCAGGGCAAGGTGGTCCAGCTGAAATCCAAAGGCGGAGAAGGCGGACGCCTGTTCGGGGCGGTGACCAATATGGATATCGCTGCCGCGATTCAGGACCAGTTCGGATTCGAGATTGATAAAAAGAAAATCCGTATCCCGGAACCGATCAAAACGGTGGGAGACCACACCGCGGAGATCCGTCTTTTTACAGAGATCAACGCGACCATCAAAGTGAAAGTCAGCGTCTGAGATCAGTACCATGCCACCGATCACCGAAAGGATCCCGCCTCACAACGATGAGGCGGAGCAGAGCGTACTGGGGGCCATTATGCTTGACAAGGGCGCTCTGTTTGAAGTGCTGGAAGTCCTCCAGCCGGAGGATTTTTACAGTGACATCCATAAGGAAATCTTTGACGCGGTCCGGGATCTGAACCGGAGATCTGAGCCGGTGGATTCGGTAACCGTCAAATCCGAGCTGCAGCGGAGAAAAAAGCTGTCCATGGTGGGAGGCCCCGCCTATATCGCTTCGCTTTCTGCGGAGGTACCGTCGACAGCCAACGCGGTTTCCTATGCCCGCATCATCCGCGAAAAATCCATCCTCCGCAACCTGATCCGGGCTTCCGGCGCCATCATGGACCAGAGCTTTATGGATAAAACCGACGCGGAGGAAGTGCTGGATAAGGCGGAGCAGGAGATTCTCAATATTTCAAGGTTTTCACAGAAGCGGGATTTTGTGCAGCTGAAAGATGTCCTGTGGGACAATATGGAGCAGATTGACGCGATGGCGGCCCATGACGGGCGTCTGACAGGACTGACGACGGGGTTTGTCGACCTGGATAGCCGGACCTCCGGCCTGCAGAAGTCGGATCTGATCATCGTCGCGGCCAGGCCGAGTATGGGAAAGACCGCGTTCGCGCTCAATATCGCCATGAATGCCGCGCTCAAAGCGGAGGCGCAGATCCTCGTGTTTTCCATGGAGATGCCCAAAGAGCAGCTCAGTATGAGAATGCTCAGCATTGAGTCACATGTACCGCTCTCCAGCCTGAGGGAAGGCGATCTGACGCGGGAAGACTGGGAGGATCTCAATATCGCTGTGGACCGGCTGTCCGGTGCCGGGATTTTTATCGACGATACGCCAAACATCTCCCTCTCGGAGATGAAAAACAAATGCCGGCGGATGCGCGCGGAGCGGGGACTGGATCTGGTGGTGGTGGACTATCTGCAGCTGATGAATCTGCAGGGACATACGGACAGCCGCCAGATGGAAGTCAGTACCATCTCCCGGATGCTCAAGCAGCTGGCCCGTGAGATGGAGTGCCCGGTCATTGTCCTGTCCCAGCTGTCCCGCGCGCCGGAGCAGCGCCAGGATCACCGGCCGCAGCTTTCCGACCTGCGGGAATCCGGTGCTATCGAACAGGACGCGGATATCGTCATGTTCCTGTACCGGGACGAGTATTACAATCCGGAAACTACAGAGAAGCCAAACACCTGTGAGGTCATCCTGTCCAAGCACAGAAACGGACCGACCGGCGCGGTCGATCTGGCATGGCTGGGCAAATATACGAAATTCGCGGACAAGAGTCCGATTGAGATTTGAGGCCGTCTCCGCCGCCTTTGAGAGTGGACGGAGAACCGGCTGACAAGAGGGATCTGTTAGATTTACAATAACCAGACAGCAGGAGGAATCAATCGATGTCAACAGTAGCAGTCGTCGGCTCCCAGTGGGGAGACGAAGGAAAAGGAAAAGCAATCGACTTCCTTGCGACACAGGCGGAATATGTCGTCAGGGCGCAGGGCGGATGTAACGCGGGGCATTCTGTCGTGATCGACGGGAAAAAATACGCGCTGCACCTCATCCCTTCCGGCATCCTGAATCCCAAAGCAAAGAACATCATCGGCAACGGTGTGGTATTTGACCCGGAGGAATTTTTCGAAGAACTGGAAGGTCTTCAGAAGGACGGCATCGATACGTCCTCACTGTATATCAGTGACCGGGCGCATGTCGTTTTCCCTTATCATAAAGTGATGGACGCTCTCACGGAGAGAGCCAAGGGCAGCAATAAAGTCGGGACCACCAATAAAGGCATCGGTCCGTGCTATATGGACAAAATGGCCCGTACCGGCATCCGCTGCTGTGATATGCTGGATCCGGAACTTTTCCGGAGGAAGCTGTCCGAGCAGATCGACGCGAAAAATGAAGTATTTACCAAACTCTATGGAGAAGAACCGCTCGATAAGGAAGAAATGCTGGAGAAGTTCTGTGATTACGCGGAACGCCTCAGACCATATATTACCGACACGATTGTCATGGTCAATGAAGCGCTGGAATCCGGCGCGAGGGTGCTGTTTGAAGGCGCCCAGGGAGCGATGCTGGACATCGACCTCGGTACTTATCCGTATGTCACCAGCTCCCACCCGGTATCCGGCGGATTCGCGGCCGGCGCGGGGGTCAGTCCGCGTTACCTCGATGAAATCATCGGGATCGTCAAGGCATATACCACCCGGGTCGGGGCAGGTCCTTTTGTCTCAGAGGAAGACAACGAAACCGGCGACCGGATCCGCGAAGTCGGCCATGAGTATGGTGTGACGACTGGCAGGCCGCGCCGCTGCGGCTGGCTGGACCTGGTGCAGGTTAAATTTTCCGCGCGGATCAACGGCCTGACAGGGATCTCCCTCATGCTGCTGGATGTACTCGACCAGTTTGAAACCGTCAAGGTCTGCACAGGCTATGACCACAACGGCACGATTGTCCGCGATTTCCCGGCCAGCCTTGATTTCCTCGGAGAGTGCCGTCCGGTCTATGAGGAACTGAAAGGATGGCATACGCCGATCACAGGATGCCAGAGCTACGAAGAGCTTCCGGAGGAAGCAAAGCGTTATATCGAATTCATTGAGGACTATACGGGGGTTCCGGTAAAGATTGTTTCTGTCGGCCCGGACCGCTCCCAGACCATGGTCCGCGATGAATTCTTCAGATCATGAGGAACCCGTGATGAATTTTCGGCGTGAGAAAATCAGAAATTTTTACCTGAAAGATACAGCCGTGGAGAATCTTTTCCTGATGGAATATATGCCGCAGGCAAAGGGCAATGATGTCAAGGTCTATCTCACCGCGCTCATGTACGCGGACCGGGAGGATTTCTCCAACCGGCAGATCGCGGCCCACCTGGGCATCTCGGAAGAAGAAGTTCTCAGCGCCTGGAATTACTGGGAAAAATGCGGAGCCATCCGCAAACATTATCTGTCGCCGGATGACCGTTTTCATTATTCGGTGGAATTCCTGAACCTGCGGGAAGGTCTGTTTGATCCCCGTGAGGAGGATCTGCTGGATGAAAACGGCTTTTCCCCGGAAGCCCTGGAGCAGATGGATGACGAAAGAGCCCGGTCGGTTTTTACACAGGTGCAGGAGATCACGGGACGGCTGCCCGGGACCCGGGAAATGCAGGAAATCCTTTCCTGGATGTATGATGATGGACTACCGCCGGATCTGATCTGTTTCGCGTACCGGTACTGCGCCGAACGGATCCATAATACAAAATTCTCCTATCTGTCGGCTGTCATCCGCAACTGGCGGGATGAGGGCATCGACACGGTACAGGACGCGGAGCGGATGCTGGCGGAAAACGACCAGAAGTACCATCAGTACCATCGGGTCATGAAAGCCCTGGGCTTTTCCAGGAACCCGACCGAGGACGAGCGGGAAAAGATCGACCGATGGTTTGACGAGATGGGATTCAGCCTGGAGACCGTGCTGAAAGCATGCAGCCGGACAAGCGGAATTCCAAACCCGAATATCAACTATGTCAATGGCATCCTGCGGAACTGGAGCAGCGGCAAAACCAGTCCGTCCGGGACCCGCGCGCCGTCCGGGAAAAACGCTGTGGCCGCGGTAAACCGGCTGTACGAACAGATCCGGCGCCGCAATACGGAAGTCCGCGAGGAACACCGCAAAGAAATTTACCGGAAAATCCCACAGGTTCGGGAACTCGAGGAACGGCTCCGCAAGACCAATATGGCCTTTACGAAAATGGCGCTGGGCGGCGGGAACCGGAATACCGCGGCGGCGCTGGAGCAGGAGCGGGAAGAACTGACGGCCCGCAAAAATACGCTGCTGCAGCAGTACGGCTATCCTGCGGATTACATGGACCTGCGGTATGAGTGTGAGAAATGTAAGGATACCGGCCTGCTTGACGACGGTTCACGCTGCAGCTGTTTCGCTGAAAAGCTCCGGCGTATTGCTGAGACAGGATAAAATCTCATAAGAAACGAGAGACTATATGGACGAGAATAATAACAGGATCCTTGTGGTAGAGGATGAAAAATATATTTCAGATATCATCAGGTATAATCTGGAAAAAGAAGGGTATGAAGTACTGACGGCGTTTGACGGTCAGGAGGCGCTGGATCTGCAGCAGGCGCACGATCCGGACCTCATCCTGCTGGATGTCATGCTGCCGAAGCTCGACGGCTTCGAGGTCTGTAAGCGCATCCGCAATGTCAGCGCGGTGCCGATCATCATCCTGACCGCGAAAGAGGAAGAAGTGGACAAGGTACTCGGCCTGGAACTGGGTGCCGACGACTATATGACCAAACCGTTCGGGATGCGGGAACTGGTGGCGCGGATCAAGGCCAACATCCGGAGAGCGTCCCTGACACTGGGACCGGAGATCGACCAGGCGCAGCCGAGTATCCACACTTTCGGGGACATTGTGATCGACATGAACCGCTACGAGATCAGGAAAAGAGGAGAACTGATCAACCTTACGCTGCGGGAATTTGAGCTGCTCCGCTACCTTGCGGACCACGCGGACAAGGTGTTCGACCGGGAGGATCTCCTGAGGAATGTATGGGGCTACGAATATTATGGCGATATCCGTACCGTGGATGTGACCGTGCGCCGTCTGCGCGAAAAAATTGAGGATGAGCCAGGTGATCCGAAATATATCATGACCCGCCGGGGCGTTGGTTACTATTTCAGGACGCCTGCGTAACCGGGGAGTGGTCAGTCAGTGAGTAAGAAAAACCAGAGCAGGACAAAGCGGAAAGACCGCAGTCTGCGGTGGAAGATCGTGATCATGTCCATCATGATCGTCCTGGTGGCGATCGTGGTGGCAGGCGGTTTTATCCTGTACGGGATGATGGAGTATGAACTGGATGCCGCCCGGGACAACTGCCGGCGGATGGCCCGCGCGGTTTCACTGTCGATCCCGTTTGACACCTATGACAGTATTGAGGCGGGCGATGAAACCATCGAGGCGACACTGTCCGAGTGGCAGCTTGGCGCGGATTACGCAGTGTATGTGATCAACGGCGAACGCTGGATCACATACAGCAGCAGCGGCGCTTCGGAGGGAAAGGACGCGGAAAAGGTACTGGACGCCGGGCTGGTCAGCAGGGCACTGGAGGAAGGCCGGGAATCCGGCCGGATACAGGATCCCAGAAGCAGGCTCCCGGTCATGGAGTGCGTGGTACCGGTCAGGAACCAGTCCGGCTATATCATCGGCGCGATCTATCTGCGGCAGGATATCAGCCGGATCTACGTACTCATCCGGCAGGCGGCCCTGATTCTCCTGGAGGGGCTGGGCATCGCCCTGATTATGACACTGATCCTGTCACAGATCTTCGCGGCGGGGCTGACCCGGCCGCTGAAATATCTGACCGAGCGGGCCCGCAGTATGGCCGGAGGAAATTTTTCGGAAGATATCAAAGTCCGGGCAAGCGGAGAAATCGGAAGCCTGGCGGATTCCTTCAATGTGCTGCGCCGGGAGATCAACAGCCGGATGACCGAGCTGACGAGGGAAAAGCGCAAGCTGGAAACCATCCTCCGTTATATGGCGGACGGGCTGATCGCCGTAGACCGCAGCGGACGGATCATTCACATGAATCCGGCGGCGATGTCCTTTCTGAAGATTCCGGATGAAGAAGCCGGAAATTTTGATTTCCGGAAGATCCTGGGCCGACTGGGGAAAAAAGATCTCATGGACGGGATGGAACGCTCCCGCCATCAGGGAAATGCTCCGGAAGAAGTCCTGAGTGAAATTATCGAGTATGAGCAGACCGCGTTATATATCCGTTACGCGAAGCTGCTGGACAGGGAAGGGAAAGAAACGGGCATCATCATGCTGATCCAGGATGTCACAGAACGGCAGAAAATGGAGAAGCTCCAGAAGGAATTTGTCGCCAATGTTTCCCACGAACTCCGTACGCCGGTCACCAATATCCGGAGTTATTCCGAGACCCTGCTGGGAGGTGATGTGGAACCGGAAATGGCCGCGTCTTTCCTCCATGTGATCTACGAGGAATCGGAGCGTATGTCCAATCTGGTCAGCGACCTCCTGAAGCTTTCCCGCCTGGACAACCGTTCCCTCGCGCTGAAGAAAACAGAAGTGGATGTCAATGCGCTGCTGAGGGCATCGGTCCGCAAAGTGCGGATCATGGCAGATGAAAAAAAGCAGCACCTGATCTGTGGGTTCCCGGAACGCGCCAGACTTTTTACCCGCGCGGACCGGGGGATGCTGGAACAGGTGGTGATCAATATCCTGACCAATGCCATCAAGTATACGCCGGAAGGCGGCAGGATCCGCGTAGATTCCTACGGAGACGGGGAATGGATCCATTTCTCTGTGGAAGATAACGGGATCGGGATCAGTCCGGTGGATCTGCCGCGGATTTTTGAGCGGTTTTACCGGGTGGACAAAGCCCGCTCCAGGGCAATGGGAGGTACCGGACTGGGCCTGGCGATCGCGAAGGATATCGTCGAGGCGCATGACGGAACGATCACGATGGAAAGCGAAGAAGGAAAAGGTACCCTGGTAAAGGTACAGCTTCCGGACGCTGACAGTGTGGAAATCACGAGCGAATAAAAAGGTGAACCGAATTGTCCAGAAGAGTCGCGAAGAAAAAAAGAAAGCGAAGGCCGGAAAAAAAACAGGGTGACAATGTCGTCGCCATCCGGACAGGCGGCAGAAAAAAACGCCGGAAAAAGCTCTCCGCGAAAAAGAGGATCGCTGTGTTCGTCATAGTGGTCATCGTGCTCATGATCCTGTCGTCCATGAACAGTATCATCAGGCTCAAGCAGCAGGAGTATGAAGCCCGGCAGGAAGTTGAGCGCCTGACCGCGCAGAGGGACCAGCTGAAGGAACGGGTCGCGGAGATTGACTCCAATGAATACATCGAGCAGCAGGCCAGGAACTGGCTGAAAATGGCAAAGAAAGGAGACCTGGTCTATATCCTGAACGGCGACTCGATCCAGCAGGATGAAGACATTACACAGGAACAGGAAGAGGCTGACGCCAGCAGGCACCAGAAAGCCTCGAACCAGGGACTGTAGTAAGGAACTGTAAAATTATTCTGCAGTTCCTGAGGTGAAGATCAGTATGAAAGAACGGATACATGAAGTCATCGTCGTGGAAGGCCGGGATGATATCGATGCTGTCGGAAAAGCCGTGGACGCTGACATGATCGCGACCCATGGGTACGGGATCCGCCAGGCCACCATCGAGCGGATCCGTCACGCGTATGAAACCAGAGGGATTATCATCCTGACGGATCCTGACCGTGCCGGGCAGTTGATCCGCCAGAGGCTGACAGAGCTGTTCCCGGAAGCGCGCCAGGCGTATATCTCCCGGACGGAGGCTCTGTCGGAGCATGACATCGGCGTGGAAAACGCATCGCCGGAGGTGATCCGCAAGGCACTGGAAGCAGCGGGCAGGACCTGTGAAACCAGAGAAGCGGTCTATGACGCCGGGGATATGATCACGTACGGCCTGTCCGGCGGAAAAGGCTCCAGGGAACTGCGCGACCGGCTGGGCAGGCGGCTCGGAATCGGTTACGGCAACGCCGCTGCTTTTCTGAAGCGTCTCAATGGCTATGGGATTGCCAGGGAGGATCTGGAGCAGGCCCTGTGGGAGATACAGCATGAGCAATGACACAAACTACCGGCCGTCGCCGGCAGTGATCAAAAAATTATATGGCTTCCGGAACGCGAAAAGCCTTGGACAGAATTTCCTGAAGGATCCTGCGGTGATCGAGTCCATTATTGAAGGCTCGGACATCGGGCCGGATGATCTCGTGATCGAGATCGGTCCCGGAATGGGGGTCCTGACTTCGGCAGCGGCGGAACACGCCGGAAGGGTGGTGGCGGTAGAGATTGACAGCCGCCTGATCCCGCTTCTGCGGGATGTGCTGGCCGTTTACGAAAATGTCGTCATTCTGAACCAGGATATCATGAAAACGGATCTGGCGGCGCTGATCCGGGAGTACCGGCCTTCTCCGGACCGGGGATGTGTCCGGATCATCGGGAACATCCCTTATTACATTACGACGCCGATCCTGATGAAACTGCTGGAAGACCGGGTGGAAGCGGAAACCATCACGCTGATGATGCAGAAGGAAGTCGCGGACCGGATCGAGGCTGTGCCGGGCGGGCGGACCTATGGCGCGCTGAGTGTGGCTGCGGGGTATTACTGTGAAGTGTGCCATATCGCGGATGTGCCGCGGCAGTGCTTCTCCCCGCCACCCAAAGTGGATTCGGCGGTACTGCGTTTCGACCGCAGGCAGGAAGCGCCGGCGGAGGTGACGGAGGAAGCCCTGTTTTTCGAGGTGGTGAAAGCCGGTTTCGGAAAACGCCGGAAGACACTGGTGAACGCGCTGACCGGGATGCGGGGGCTGACGAAAGAGGAGGCCCGCGGGATTCTGGAAAGAGCCGGAATCGAGCCGTCACGGAGGGCCGAGACGCTGGACATTCCGGAGTTCGCGGCAGTTGCCAATGAAGCGGCGGCGTACTTCGCGGAGAGATCGTAAACGGATCCCCCCGGATCCGGAATCGCGGACACGGTCCGTATTATCAGAGAATGAGGAAACGCGCGCAGAAATTACCCGTTATGACTTCCTGTTTTTTGCGGATGTCCGTACTCTGTTCTGTCATTCTGAACAGACGGCAAAACAGCTGCGCAGTCCGGGGATCGTGTCACGGAATGACGGAAGCGCGGTTTCTGAGAGGAACAGAGAGAAAAACGAGAATGAACAGAATTCTTACACAGCTCCTGGACTGGCGCATGCAGTTCCGGGATTATAAGGCGCTGGTGCTGACCGGAAGTACACCGAAAGACCGACTGAAGGTCATCCGGGAATTTGTGCCGAAAAATTTTGAGGACATGATGCATGTCAATCTGAAAAACAATGAGAAAGTCAGAGAATATATCAACCAGAATCCTCCGGGGCCAGAGGCGTACTTCTTTCTGGAAAAGACGCTGATGGGGATGATTGTACCGGGAGATACCTGTGTGGTATTCGAAAACGCGGACGCCTGTGACCGGGAAGCCGTCCTGGATTACGCGGAGAATCTCTTCGCGGAAGAGGATATGGGTTTCCTGATCCTGACGGGAGATTTTACCGAGGAAGACCTCGCCTCCCACGCGGACCGTATCATACACATTACACTGCCTGACCTGCCGGAGTAACCCTGCGGGCTGGCAAAAAGCAAGGGGGTAATTTACATGAAAAACCGATTAATTCACAGAGTAACGACGACGGCACTTTCCCTGGTACTGGCGGCGGCTGTTGCAGCAGCTCCGGCTCTGGTACCGGCGTTCGCCGGCAACTATACTGCTTCCGCGGCGACGACGTTTAAAGACATCAGGGGACACTGGGCGAAATCCTACATCCAGAAAGCGACCGACCTGGGGCTGATCAACGGCTATAAGGATGGCACCTTCCGTCCGGACCAGGATGTGACCCGCGCGGAGTTTACCAAGATGCTCAATACGACGCTGGGCAATAACACGCTGGTGGATGTGGATTTCAGCGACGTAGTTTCAGAGCAGTGGTTCTGCGCGGATGTCTGTAAGGGCGTAGCAGCCGGTTATATCAATGGTTATACGGATGGCACCTTCCTGCCGGACAATAATATCTCGCGTCAGGAGGCCGCCGTCATCCTGGCGAGGATTCTTCCGACAGCGGGCGCGGGACAGTCCGCGGACACTTACGCTGACGCGGCGGAGATCGCGGCATGGGCGAAGCCGTCCATGGAAAAAATTATCGGCCGGAAATATATGACCGGCGCGGACAACCAGATGATGCCGACGGCGGCTCTGACAAGGGCCCAGGCTGCCAAGATCATCGTAGAGATGGCCGAGGGTGAAAGAATCATCAAAAAGAACCAGACCATTATCAAGGACAATATCACGATCAAGGATACGATCTATGCCAATCAGATTTCTGTCGGCAGCCAGGTGGCGGACGGTAAGGCATTCTTTGAAAACAGCGTCGTCCTTGGCAATATTAACGTCCTGGGCGGCGGCAGCACCGGCGACAACGGTGTGTTCCTGAAGGACAGCCGGGCGGCGAAGCTGACGGTGGCGCGCACGGGCGGTACCGTCCGGATCGCGACGAACGGAGAGTCCACGGTTGTGAATACGTATGTCAGTGAATCCGCGCTCCTGCAGGAAGACAGCAGCGCTGTGGCCAGTGGTGATTTTGGCAGAGGTTTTGTCAATGTACTGATGAACCGCAAGTCTGATCTCAGTCTCAATGGATCACTGGAAAAGCTGATCTGCCAGGAAACCAAATGTGACGCGAAAATCCTGAAGGGGTCTTCGGTCAGCCAGATTCTGATCGCGAATGACGCTTCCCGCTGCAGTCTGGAGCTGGAAGAAGGAGCTTCCGCTGAAACCGTGAATGTCCGTGGATCCTACGCGGTCCTGAGCGGAAAAGGCCAGGTGGACGCTCTGTATGTATATGCGGACGGCCTTGCCTATGAAATCGTTCCGAAAGCGATCACGATTGACAGCCAGGTGACGGTGAAACCGGTACAGAACATCGATCCGTCCGTAGGGCTGGTAATTACACCGGTGCCGTCCGATAGCGAAAAGAATGTCCCTGTGAATGAACCGATTGAGCTGGCCTTTACTTCTGCGGTCCACGCGACCGGCGCCAGTGAGGAGATTCTGACGGATACCCAGGCAGCCTCCCTGATTTTGCTGAAGAAAGGTGACGCTGCCGGTCCGAATGTGGAGTTTACCGCGAGAGTCAGCCGTGACGGCAGGAATATCGTAATCACGCCGATGGAAACGCTGGCGTATGATACGACCTATTTCATCCGCATCGGCAGGGAGGACCTGACGGACGAGTACAAAAACTCGAACGAATTCTTCCTGTCCAGTTTTACTACGGAACCGCGCCCGGCGGTACTTCCTCCGGACAACACACAGGAAGGTGTGACTTCGGATGAAAAGATTGAGCAGAATCAGGGCGGACAGGATTCTGATGCTAACGGAACGGAAGGAAATCAGGAACAGGCTTCTCAGGGTCAGGAACCGGGCCAGAGCGGGCAGAGTTCTTCTGAAGCTGAGGGTGATCAGCCACAGAGTTCCGGGGAGCAGGGAGCCGGAACGGATATAGAGTAACCTTTCGATACTTTTTTCTCCGCTTCACTTCAATAGAAAAACTTGACTTTACCGCAACATGTGGTAAAATATGGTTCAGGAGATGAACTCAAACAGTACTATCATCAAAACGCCCCCCGAAAGAGGACCATTCTTTCGGGGGGCTTCCTGTTTTTGCAGATACAGGCATCTGAGGCTGTTTTTTATTCGTTATTTCTGTCCAGCCATTTGCAGATATAATGAACGACAATACCTGCCATGACAGAAATCAGAAAGGAGAGTATCGTCTCAAACAGTACGACCATCCTGCCTCACCTCCTTTCTGTTCCCGGTTTGGATACAGGAACATCCTTATTATACCATATATATAAAAATTTAGTAGTTGCCAACAATCGATTTTCTCAGGTTTTCTATTGACAGGGATGTTATCTTCAGGTATATTGTGTGTATGAAGTGTACTAACTGTATTAATACACAAGAAAGGAGGCAACGATGTGATACAGATCAACTATCGCGACAGCCGGCCCCTTTACGAACAGATCAAAGAACAGCTGCGGCGTCTCATCACTTCAGGAGCCCTGACCGCGGATGAAAAGCTGCCTTCTGTCCGTGAACTGGCCTCTCAGCTCGCCATCAATCCCAATACCATCCAGCGGGCCTACCGGGAACTGGAAAACGAAGGCTATATCTACAAAGTGTCCGGAAGGGGCAGCTTTGTGGCAGCCATCGACGAGGTGGATGCTTCCCGGAAAAAAGAACTGATGGAGGCATTCGATGATGTCGTCACGGAGCTGTTTTATCTGTCGGTCACAGAGGATGAACTGACGGAGCATATCCATGATCTTGCGGAAAAGAAAGGAGCCACGCCATGATACAGGTACAGGATCTTACAAAATCATTCGACGGCTTTCTGGCCCTGGACCACGCGACGATGAATGTCCGGAAGGGCTCTGTCTACGGAATCGTGGGTCCGAACGGCGCCGGCAAATCCACACTCATGCGCCACGTCACTGGCGTATACCGGCCGGACAGCGGAACCATCCTGATCGACGGGCAGCCGGTATATGAAAATCCGGAGATCAAGGAACGGATCGCGTACATTCCGGACGAACTGTACTATTTCGCCCAGGCCAGTACGGAGACGATGAAACGGTATTATCAGACGCTGTACCCGCGTTTTTCTGCAGAGCGTTTTGAAAAACTGAGAGAGTATTTCCCCTCCATCGATACAAAAGCGCCGATCCGCCGTCTTTCCAAAGGGATGCAGAAGCAGGCGATTTTCTGGCTTTCCCTCTGCTGCCAGCCGGATCTTCTGATCCTGGACGAGCCGGTGGACGGACTGGATCCGGTCATGAGACGGCAGATCTGGAGCCTGATCATGGCAGACGCTTCCGAACGGGAGATGACGGTGCTGATTTCCTCACACAATCTCCGGGAACTGGAGGACGTCTGCGACCATGTGGGCATCATGCACAGGGGACGTTTCATCCTCGAGCAGTCCCTGAGCGACCTGCAGGAGGGCTTCTCCAAAGTCCAGGTTGCTTTCCGGAGCCCGGAACTGCCGGAACTTCCTCCGGAGATCAAAGTACTCCATCATCAGAAGAGCGGGCGGGTACACTCCCTGATCATCCGGGAAAATCCGGAGGCGGCACGGAAGGCTTTTGAGGCAATGTCTCCGCTGCTTCTGGACCTGCTGCCGCTGACGCTCGAGGAAATCTTTATCTATGAACTGGGAGGTGTGGATTATGAAATCAAAGACATCCTGCTTTAATGCCGGGATTTTCCTCAGGAACAGCACCCGGTTCTGGCCGGTATGGGGACTGTTCCTGGGAGTCCTGTTTTTCCTGGTTCCGGTCAGAATCTATTCCTTTGACCGTAAAGCGCTGGAATTCGATTCCTGGTACCTTCACAATATTGTCAGTGCCCTGGGAACCGGCTATTCCGTACTGCTGGTGTTTGTGTTCTGCGTCATGTCGGCAGTGACGGTGTTTTCCTATCTGTACAGCAGCCGGAGCTGCAATATGGTACACGCTTTTCCGCTGAAACGGTCCCAGCTGTTCCTGACCAATTATCTGAGTGGCCTGAGCTTCCTGGTCCTGCCGCAGATACTGATTGCGCTGATCACGGTTCCCGGCCTTGTCCGGCTGGGCGTGCCCGCGAAGATCATGGGATACTGTCTGCTGGAAGCCCTGGGGTATGATGTGATCTTTTACTCGATCGCGGTGTTCTGCTGTATGCTGGCCGGACATCTCCTGTCGGCAGTGGTTTACTATTTTGTGCTGAATGGCGTCTACATGGTATGCAAGGTACTGTTTGTTTCATTCCAGACCCTGTGCGGGTACGGACTCACCGGTGATGGTATGGGGAGCATGTTGAATAACGCCAGGTTCGATGTGCTCTGCCCGCTGACCTCCCTTATGATGAACAGCGGTATATCGGTGGATACCAGCCGGACGGATTTCTCTGCTCCGGAGACCCTGTCCCTGGAAAAGCAGCTCTCATTCCTGAAGGTCGATGGCGCCGGGATGATCCTGCTGTACTGTGTGGCAGCGGTGCTGCTGGTACTTTTCGCGTTCTGGCTGTACCGGAAGCGCCAGCTGGAATGCGCGGGGGAGATGAGCGCTTTCGCGGTGATGAATCCCATCATGCGCTGGGTCATCGCTGTCTGTGGAGGGATGGTGTTCGCGTTTTTCCTGGTGGAGAATCTCCTGGAATCCCGGGGGATGCTGGACAGCGACAAAACAAAACCGTTTATCCTCTGTTTCCTGCTCTTTTCCTTTGTCTGGTTCTTTGTGACCGAGATGATCCTCAAAAAACGGTTTCGGGTCTTCGGGAAAGTGCGCTGGCTGGAATGGGCTGCCTGCGGCGCGGTGAGTGTGCTGCTGCTCTGTGCCATCAACGCGGACGCGTTCCATGTGGTACGCTATGTCCCGCCGATTGACCAGGTCCGGGGTGTCATGGTTGCCGGCAATTACACGGTAGTCGCGGACAAGGACTCCGGGCTGGGTAAAGTGATAAAACTGCATCAGAGTGTGCTGGAGCACCGGGACCACTATCAGGAAATGGAACGGGAGGAACGGAGGATTCTCAATCTCGGTGAAGTGCCGGAAGACTATCTTGATCCGATGAGATACCTTTACATTACCTATTACATGAAAGATGGATCCACCGTAAACCGCAGTTACTGTATTCCGGTGACAGAGGAGGAACTCCGTCAGCCGGACAGCGCGATTACGCTTCTGAATGAGCTGGAGACGCCGGAATCTTTCCTGAAATATGTGCTGGGTACCAATTATCCGGAGGTTGAGTTTACGTCCGGACGGTTTGAAGGTGCCGCGCTGGATCAGTCGATGACCGAAGATCTCTACGGGGCACTGCTCCAGGATATCGAGGAGGATCATGTCCAGTACCGCACAGAGGATCTCATCTCACGGACAGCGGACGATCCGTGGCTCTGGGGATCCCGGGTGTGTATCACGCTTTACGGTGTGCTGGAAGATCAGCAGAAAAGGATCACGGACGCGCTGGTGGATGATACGCATCTCTATATTGGTACCATGGGGAATCTTCGTAATCTGGAAGAGGCAGCTTTCAATACAACAGCGAAACCGGACGGTTCCTTTACCAGTACGGTCAATGCCTCATTCTTTATCAATGAAGACTGCGTGTATACCATCGAAGCGCTGAAAAAATACGGACTGATTGAGGGTCCGGAGACAATCCGGCAGATACAGGAAGACTATATGAAAGCGGATGGCTATTCGCCTGTGTATGGATAACGGGCTTTCCCAAACACCCGGCGCATAGATGACGGTACTTTCGAAGTATATGTCGGGATTCCTGACAGGGAATCAATTATAAAAACACATATTTTGATGATCACGACGCCCCGGGTTCTGGCAGGAATCCGGGGCGTTTAGCGCAAATTCTGAAGGAAACGCTGCCTGTAACAGTATCACAGTTTTGGGGATAGCTCTTTTTCAAAACAAAATGAATACCTGCGTGAGTTGCCACGGAGCAGAGCTCCCGCAACTCCTGCATAAGACCTTCCAGCCATTCGTTCCGCTCATGGGGACAGATCTTTATATCCCGGTGAACAACGTCAGTTGTTCATCGCAGGCAGGTCTGATGTAAAGGCGACGCACGAACGCAGTGAGTGTAATGTCGCCGACTGCTAAGGCAGCCCACGACTGCCTGCAGGAGTGGCAGTCATGCCTGAAGCAGCGTTTCTCGATATCTGTAAATTCACAAACAGGAGTAATACAGATTTTTGGGAAAGGTCTAACCGGATTCTGCCAATACGCGTTCAAATATCAGGGAAATTCGGTTAATGAGCTCGCATTGATTAGCATTGACTAAAAAACAAAATTATATGAAAATGAAAAAAAAGTAAGAAAAGTTCGATGAGCAAAGTTCTTCACTCTTATGGAAATTCTTGAGAGGTTACGTCATGAAAAAAAGTTCTGACCGGAGAGCCACGGATTATACCA
>CAMNJG010000003.1 GCA_946541285.1 uncultured Clostridia bacterium | reverse complement strand
CGGCGGTATTTCTGGGAAAGGAACGGGATCATGCTGTTGGCGTAGGAGTCCTTCAGGAGAAGAAGGATGTCCCCGGATTCGATCGGTGTATCAATGGTGTAGTACGGATGATTACTGCCGCCGAATACGGTATACGCGTCCTTTTTTTTCAGGTTTTTCAGCTCGTAGAATTCCGTGGTTTTCTTTTTGGTATCACTGTAATAAATAATACTGTTGTTGTAATTTTTGGTGCTTTTCGGAATGTACAGCTTGATTGTGTCGTCGCGTCCATTCATGAAACCACTGGTCGAGCAGAGGGTGCCCCGGAAATTGTTTTTTACCACATAACTGGTATACGGAATATCTTCTTTGAAATCCAGTGTATCCGCGGCAGCGGCAAAAGCCGTGTACGCGCCGTCCGAAGTCCAGTGGTGATCGGTACGGTAATAGATCTGTTCCCCGGCTTCGCTGGCTTTCCGCAGGGCTTTCCGCACATCAACCGGTGTGATGTCGTTATTTTTGATATTTTTAAAAAATTCGTCCATGTAGCGGTCCTGATCACTGACTTTTACCGTAGACGGCAGTTTGTCGGACAGGATGTTAGCGGCGTTGGGAGCCAGCAGGAAGTACATTTTGATTTTTGGATAGTTGTCTTTGAATTTCTTAAGAGCCTTTTCGGTCTGTTTCAGTGATTTTTCATCGGGAACGGTCAGTTCTTCCATGAGGTAATGGTCTCTGCAGCGGATGACGCCATTGGAGATCAGGACGCCCTGTGTCTTATCCGCGGAGGTTTTGACCTTGATCATCTGGTTCCGGCCGGGAAACTGATCGTTCGCGTAATCTTCCAGGCTGGATTCCAGACGACCGGAGAAAAACTCCGACAGGGAAATCGTGGGCATGGTCTGCAGGACACGGTTTTCCACGGAAGAGGATTTCCTGTCAGGAAGAGCGAGATTCAGTACAAAGACGATCAGCATGATGAAAATGAACAGCAGAGCTGCCAGACGGTAAAATGCTTTTTTCTTCAGTCTCATGGCTGCCCTCCTTGTCAGAAACGGAAATACAGGAACGGATTGTACGAGCTGTATACCAGATAGGCGACGGACAGCAGGAATATCCCGAAGATCACCAGCAGCGCGATCCCCGCGTGCCGGTCAACGAATTTGCGGAAATACGCGATCGGATATGGCGTGGCGGCGATGCAGCCGATGAAAAGCAGGATACCGCTGGTCCGGAGATGATACAGCGTGGTGATATCTGCCAGCCCATGCGCACCGAAGCCGAACATGACACTCAGGTAATGGAGCGCGGCTCCCAGGCTGGCGCTGCTGAAAAAGATCCAGCCGACCATGACGATAAACAGTGTATACACATGCTGCAGAATTCCCGGAATCTTTGTCAGCCGTTCCCCGATGATATATTTTTCGATAATCAGAATGATGCCATAGTACATCCCCCAGAATACAAAGTTCCACGCGGCGCCGTGCCAGAGCCCGGTCAGCGCCCAGACCACCAGCAGGTTGAAGATGTGTCTCCGTTTTGTGTCGACATAACTGCCGCCCAGTGGAAAATACACATAGTCACGGAACCACGAACTCAGTGAGATATGCCATCTTCTCCAGAAATCAGTGATGCTTCTGGAAATATACGGATAATTGAAGTTTTCCAGGAAATCAAATCCGAAGATTTTGCCCAGGCCGATTGCCATATCGGAGTATCCGCTGAAATCAAAGTAGATCTGCAGTGTATAGGCGAGGGCGCCAATCCAGAATGTCAGTACCGTGGCCTGGTCACCGTGGCCGTAGGCAGTGATTTCCTCGTACAGCGCGCCGAACGTGTTGGCCAGCAGGACTTTTTTGCCCAGCCCCAGGATAAAGCGTACCGTTCCCTGCCCGAATTTGTCCAGGCTGGTGGTGCGGTGCTGCAGCTGTTCGGCGACATCTCTGTATTTGACGATCGGCCCGGCGATCAGCTGCGGGAACAGCGCGACGTACAGCGCGAAATGGAGCAGGTTTTTCTGGGCCGGGACGGTTTTTTTGTGCACGTCAAAGATATAGGAAAGTGCCTGGAATGTGTAAAACGAGATCCCGATCGGCAGGGACAGCGCAGTATAATGGAAGTCTGTCCTCAGGATGCCGTTGATGGTATCCATCAGGAATCCGAAATACTTGAAAAATCCAAGGATGAACAGATTCACGACGACAGTGAAAATCAGGTTGGCCCGGTCGCTCCGCTCTGCCAGCAGGTCTTTTTCGATCTGCCTCGCCATGAAAAAATTAAAGACGGAGCTGTAGATCATCAGGAATACGTAAACCGGTTCTCCCCAGCTGTAAAAGAACAGACTGGCCAGGAGAAGGATCAGATTCCGGATCGTGTTGAACCTGGCAGGAACAATAAAATAGAGCGCGCATACAACCGGCAGGAAATAAAAGAGGAAGATGATACTGCTAAACAGCATACTTGAACACCTCCTCGTATTGCTCAGGGTTGCTGGCAACACAGTAGAACAGGTAGTTGCCCCGTTTTGTAATGATGGCGTCTTTCAGCATCGCGACCTGCTCCGGACCATATCCCTGGAAGGTTGCGATCTGATTGCTGATCCGTTTATCCACCGCGTCCTGGACACCGTCCAGATCCGCGCGGTTGTTTGCTTTGACAATCAGGAGCTCGTCAACGCCCAGTGCTTTTTTGCTTTTATAGTAAATAAAAGAATCGTAGGCGGAAGCATCAATGCCGATGAGCTGCATGAGCTGCCGTTCGCTGCATTCTTCCATCTTTTCAATCCTGGTTTCTTTTTTGAGGGCCTTGTCAATCTCTGACAGTGGCACATCGTCCGCGTCCTGAAGGGAGTATACCGCGCCCATGAAAAGAACCAGGACTGTGACCAGCAGAACCTTGATGACAAACGATCGCTGTATATTTTTAATAAATGTAATGACAGACACGATTATGAAAACGCAGAGTTTCAGCGCTTTTTTCAGCTGTGTCGTCAGAGTTGACTGAATTTCCTTGATTTCCATGTTTCTGTACTCAACCAGTGTCATTCATTTAGGTTTGTCATCCTGAACGGAACGCAGCGGAGTGATCATGACCTGACCTGATTTCAGAATGACACATTTTTTCCTTAAGTCCATGACCCTGGTACTCAACTGATACTGTTTTGGGAAGGCAGTGTTCTCAAATGGCCTTCCGACTGCAGAAAAACCTGATGATGCGGCGGACAAAAAAGACGCCGCCCCGCACAGTGCCGGGGCGGGGAATGTCATGTTGGTCAGATCTCCAGATCAAGATCCGCGGCGTCGGCCATCATCTGAAGCCAGTACGGATAGTAGTCCGAAGAAGCATGGATGCCGTCACCTTCGTAGAATTCCGGGTGCTTTTCAAAGATGCTGGACACGTCAATGTACTTGAACTTCATTTCCTTGCACATGGCTTTGATCTCCGTGTTGAATTCGTCATACTGCCCGAGCCAGCTTTTTTTCTGGATCGCGGATGAACTCGGGTGGGAAATCGAGCAGACATAGATTTTCGTCTTTGGCGATGTTTTTTTGAAATCTTTTAAACAGCTCTGATACTGTTTAATAAATTCCTCCGGCTTCCCTTTAAAGTTGCCCATGTCGTTCATACCCATGGCGAAAAAGGCATTTTTCGGGTAGGTCGATGCTGCCTGTGTGAACAGATCTTTATTTGTCGCGACAGAGGCACCGATTTTACTGAAGACGATGTCATCCGGCAGATAACCGTAAGCGGAGAGTCCCTCCGTGACGGAATCGCCCAGGACGATGTTTCCGCGGAAGGCTTTCTGATAAGCCACCTTGTTACTGTTGTTCTTTGTAGAAGACGTACTGGTGGATTTCAGAGCTTCGATTTCTTCTTCGACAGTCGCGACATTGGAGTAATCAAACCGTTCGATCGTTTTGATGTTCTTTTCGATCGCGTTGTTGTCGTAGCCTGCTTTTGCGTTGGAGCTGATGAGGTGCCACAGAAATATAATAAGGAAAAGGATGACAATACCGGCAATCAGCAGACGGATAAGCCGGACCGGATCATGCAGGATTTCCTGTACGGATAGCGGCACTGCGCGCTTCGTACTCTTTTTTCTGTGTTTTTTGCTTGTTTTGTTTGTTTTTGAATGCTGTGTTTTTTTCATAATTCTTCCCTGATACATACTATTAATTATTCTAGTAGAATAGGAGAAAAAAAGCAAATGCAGATTGACCGAAAAAACGTTTTTTCGCAAATTTTTCTGAAATGCTTCTTTCCGGAGCAGCCAGACCTGCGTTGACTATCGTCCCGCCGGAATCTATAATAATACGCAGACCGGAACAGGGAAAAATCCGGACGAGATAACCGTAATCAATCACTCCGACACTTCCTGAGGCCGGAGTGGAACATACAGAATGACAGGAGTATCCATGCTTTCAGAAAAAGAACGCAGTAAAACCTATTTTATACAGACCTTTGGCTGCCAGATGAATGAGCGCGATTCTGAAACGATCGCGGGCATGCTGGAAGAGGAAGGCTATACACCATCAGAAAAAAGAGAGGACGCGGATGTCGTCGTGATTAATACCTGCAGTGTGCGGGAAAACGCGGACAATCGTTTCTTCGGACAGCTGGGTGTGGTAAAAAAGATCAAGGAGAAGAACCCGGACGCGATCGTAGCGGTCTGTGGATGCATGATGCAGCAGAAGCGTGTGACGGACCGGATCCACGATAAATATAACTGGGTGGATATTATTTTCGGGACTATGAATATTGATGAGTTTCCGAAGATGCTCAGGGAACGGATCGCGGAGGGAAGACAGGAATTCCATGTACTCGATGCCAGGGAACAGATCGCGGAAGGACTGCCGGCCGCCCGTCGTTACAGCTTCAAAGCCTTTGTCAATATCATGAATGGCTGCAATAATTTCTGTACCTACTGTATCGTACCGTATACGCGCGGCAGGGAGGTCAGCCGTTCCCCGGAAAATATCCTGTCAGAAGTCCGGAACCTGGCCGCGGCAGGTGTCAGAGAAATTACGCTGCTGGGGCAGAACGTCAATTCCTATGGAAAAGCGGAACATCTGGAGAAGGACTTCTGCGGACTGCTGTATGATATCGCGGAGGTTGACGGGATTGAGCGGATCCGCTTTATGACCTCTCATCCGAAAGATATGCCGGAGCGGCTGATCCAGGCCTTCCGGGACTGCGATAAGCTGTGCGGCCACATTCATCTGCCGGTGCAGGCGGGCAGTGACCGTATCCTGAAAAAAATGAACCGGCATTACACGAAGGAGCAGTACCTGGGGATTCTGGAGCGCCTCCGTGAAGCCGATCCGGATATTGCCGTGACAACCGATATTATGGTAGGGTTTCCGGGAGAAACCGAGGAGGATTTCCTGGAAACACTGGATCTTGTGCAGCGGGCGCGTTTTGACTCCGCGTTTACGTTCCTTTATTCCATCCGTGAGGGGACACCGGCGGCCAAAGCCCCGGACCAGATTCCGGAAGAGATCAAACATGACCGCTTTGACCGGCTGGTGAACGCGCTCAATACGATCACGGCTGAGAAAAACGCAGCCTGTGTGGGACGCACTGAGAGGATCCTGATCGAAGGCAGGAGCGCGCGCGGCGGAGAAGGTACCTGTACGGGCAGGACAGAGTCCTTCAAGCTGGTGAACTTTCTGTGTGACGAATCCCGCGCCGGACAGTTCGCGGATGTAAAGATTACAGAAGCCGGAACCTTCAGTCTTTTCGGGGAACTGGTATGATACAGTATAAAAATGAAACAGGCACCGTGTTATTCGATCCGCAGGTCTTTGCCATGATTGCCATGGATACCGCCGTGCAGAAAGAAGAAATATACGCTGTCACGAATTCCAGGGGCAAAGTCATCCGGCAGAAGGAAACCGGGAAAGAAAGCCTGAATTTTATCGAAGTACTGCCTTCAGAAGAATCTTACAGTGTTGATCTCAGGATTTACGTGGTGCTCAATTTCGGCAAAAGCATCAGCGCTACGGCGGATGAGTTTGGCAGACTGCTGAGAGAGCGGATCCGGATGATCACCGGTGTGTCGGTCGGCGACCTGACCATGGTGGTGACGGGTGTCCGCTCCAGGAAGATCGCGCGCCGTGATCTGGAGATTCAGTGCTGATGGATATTTCGGAAATCAGAGGGATCGGGCCGAAAAAAAGAGAAGCGCTGAGAAAAATCGGGATCTGTGATACGGCGGATCTCCTGTCACATTTTCCTATTGCTTACCAGGACCGCTCCCGGATTACAAAAATCGCGGAAGCAGTGCCGGGCCGGGAGTACCTGATGGAAGTGACGATCCTGCAAATCAGGGAGTGGAAACGGCAGGCACGTGGAACGAAAATGACAGAAATGACAGTCACCGATGGCACGGAGAGTATGAAGCTCATATTTTTCGTGTCTTCGTATTTTCTGAAAAATGCGTGGCCGGGCAGGATCTGCCAGGTTTATGGAAGGCTCGAACGAAACGGCAGTACCTTTCAGATGAATCATCCGGATCTTTCGTTTGACATCCATCCGGGAGCACAGGGCATCCTGCCTGTATATCAGACCGTAAAAGGGATCTCACAGAACCAGATGAGGGAGCTGGTACGGGTGGCGCTGGACGAACTGGGAGAGGACTGCGAATTTATACCGGAACCGCTTCTCGCGGAGCGTAAGGTCGCCGGCCGCCGTTTCGCCCTGGAAAACATTCATTTTCCTGCCGGCCGGAAGGCCTGGGCAGCTGCCAGATATCGTCTGATTTATGAGGAACTGCTCCTGTTCCGGACCGGTATCGCGCTTCTGCGGGGCAGCCGGGACCGGGATCAGGAGCGGGCGCGGGGGATTGCGTTCCCGCATGATGACTATGTCCGGGAATTCGCGGATTCCCTGGGATATGAACTGACCCCGGCGCAGAAACGGGTGATCGGAGAAATCGAGAATGACATGGAAGCGGACCGGCAGATGGAGCGGCTTCTCCAGGGGGATGTCGGTTCCGGAAAAACCGCTGTGGCCGCGGCGGTTCTGTATAAAGCGGTCCGGAACGGCTGCCAGGGGGCGCTGATGGCACCGACGGAGCTTCTGGCAGAGCAGCATTACCGGAAATTCCGTGAGTTGTTTGAGCCGATGCATATCCGTGTGGGCTGTCTCATGGGAAGTCAGAAAAAGTCGGAAAAAGATCAGATCCGGCGCCAGCTGGCAGAGGGGGAGATTGATCTCGTTACGGGGACCCACGCTCTTATTCAGGAAGATGTGGTTTTTTCCAATCTGGGACTGGTGGTGACGGACGAACAGCATCGTTTCGGTGTCAACCAGCGTGTCTCCCTGTCTGCAAAGGGAACGTATCCGGATATTCTCGTGATGACGGCGACGCCGATTCCGCGGAGCCTGGCGGTGGTCCTGTTCGGTGAGCAGGATATCTCCGTGATTGATGAACTGCCGGCGGGCAGGCGACCGGTGGAAACGAGAATGATCCATCAGAGTTCCAGAGAAAAGCTGTACCGCCGGATCGCCAAACAGGCGAAGGAAGGACATCAGGTATATGTGGTCGCTCCGCTGGTGGAGGATTCAGAAGCCATCGATGCGCGTTCCGCGGAGAGTGTATATGAAGAGTTATCCGCCATGTATGCGGGAGATAACCTGACTGTGGGACTGGTCCATGGAGCCATGAAGCCCGCGGAAAAAGAAGCCGCCATGAGAAATTTTGTGTCGGGAGAGATACAGATCCTGGTCGCGACAGTCGTGATTGAAGTCGGAATCGATGTGCCCGCGGCAACCATTATCGTCATTGAGAACGCGGAACGTTTCGGACTGGCGCAGCTCCATCAGCTGAGGGGACGTGTCGGCCGCGGATCAGAACAGTCCTACTGCTTTCTGATCACCGACGCGGAAGAAGGTCCCGGAAGAGAACGCCTGGAAATCCTGGTGGAAACAAATAATGGCTTTGTTGCTGCGGAAAAAGACCTGCAGATGCGGGGGCCCGGTGACTTTTTCGGAACACGCCAGCATGGACTGCCGGAATTTCATGTGGCGGATCTGCTAAAGAACGCGGATCTCCTGTCTGCAGCTTCAGAGGATCTGTCCCGGCTGCTCCAGGAGGACCCGTCCCTGTCCCTTCCGGAACATCAGGCACTGAAGCAGGCCGCGCTGGAACGCTACGGCAGCGTCTCACTCACCAGTCTGGGAATCTGAGAGTTTTCCGGAGAAAGACTGGCCGATCACTGGACAGTCAGCGTGTTTTAAGATTTCCTCAGGGATTCCGTAATTATTTGTTGTGACATATTATCTGACATGCTAAAATGGAATAAGTTTAGCATCATGCACAGAATCCTCCGTGATGTCTGTGTATGTTATCAGGAGGAAATATTCATGAGAATCATTGCCGGAGAGTTTAAAGGCAGAAAACTCGTTGTACCGCGGGATGAAAGTGTCAGACCGACGGCGGAAAAAGTCAGAGAAGCTGTATTCAGTATGCTGCAGATGTACATACCGGACGCGGTAGTCGTGGATCTGTTTGCCGGGACAGGCAGCCTGGGGCTGGAAGCGCTCAGCAGAGGAGCCCGTACCGCCTATTTCGCGGACAGGGACCGGCAGAGTATCGCGATGGTCAGAGAAAACGTCAGGCTCTGCGGGATGGAGGAACGTTCCGTGATTCTCTGCGCAGATTATACCTCCGCGATCAACCGGATTCATGATAAAGCGGATATTGTTTTCCTGGATCCTCCGTACAGGGCGGGACTGATGGAAGACTGTCTCAGCAGGCTGGCGGAATCCGGACTCCTCCCGGAGGGAGGGATTGTCGTCGCGGAGCATGGTCGTGAAGAGATCCTTCCGGATGACGTGGACTGTCTGCACAGAATCCGTGACCGGAAATACGGGAAAGTACGTGTCTCAGTATATGAAAAACAGGAGGAAATACTCAAATGAAGAAGTTCATGTATCCGGGATCCTTTGATCCTCTTACATTCGGACATCTTGATATTATCAAAAGAGCATCAAAACTGTGTGATGTCCTGGTTGTGGCAATTGTGACCAACTCAGGGAAGGTACCGCTCCTGACCGTTGAAGAAAGACGGAAGCTGATCAAAGAAGCCATTGAGGACGCAGGAGTTGAGAATATTGAAATTGTCAACTTTTCCGGTTTTCTGGCCGATTATGTCCGGAGTCACGGTATTTCCTGTATTGTCAGAGGCCTGAGGGATATTCCGGATTTTACCTCCGAAATACCGAGAGCGTATATGAACAAACATCTGTATGAGGACTTTGAGACACTGTTCCTGCTGACCAATATTGAGCACTCGTATCTCAGTTCGAGCGCGACCAAGGAAATCATCTACTTCAATGGCAGTATAAAAGGCCTGGTTCCGGAAAATGTACGCCGCTATATTGAAGAGAATCACATAGGGAGGGTTTGCGATGAAGATAAATGATCTGCTGAAGGAAATCGAAGATATTCTGGATTCCGCGGGCGGATTTCCGCTGACCGGCAAGGTAATCGTCGATCCGGATGAAATTTCAGATATCCTCAAGGAGATAAAAAATGAACTGCCGGAGGAAATCCAGCAGGCGCAGTGGATCAAAAATCAGCAGCAGCGGATTATTGATGATGCCCACGCGGAGTACAACAAACTGGTCAATACCGCGAAGGAAAAGGCGGATCAGCTGGTGGATTCCGATGATATCACCCTCAGGGCCAAAAAACGGGCGGATGATATCATGCGCGCGACAGAAGAAAACGTCATGCGTCTGAAAAAAGGCTCATATGAATATATCAATGAACTGTTCGCGTCATTCCAGAAGAGGATGAATGACCTCAACGCGAATTACGCGCAGAAGATGTATGAAGAAATGTCGACCATGTTCCAGAAGATCGATGTGACCATCGAACAGAACCGTTCGGAAATCAACGCGCTGGCAGCGAAGCTGAATGCCGGGGAGAGTATGGAAATGCCGGTGATGGAAAGCATGGAGATGCCTGTTGTGGAAGAAGCGCCGGTGGAAGCACCGGTACTCACGGAAGAAAGTGAACCGTCAGAGGAAGCATGACCGTCGGCATTGTAGCAGAGTACGATCCCTTTCACCGCGGACATCTGTACCAGATGCGGCAGGCGCGGGAAAAAACAGGAGCAGAGTATGTTGTCGTGGTTCTTGGAGGTGATTTCCTCCAGAGAGGCATGCCTTCGCTGGTGGATAAACGCGCGCGGGCGCGTATGGCTGTGGACGCAGGCGCAGATCTGGTCCTGGCTCTGCCATATATCTATTCCGTCAACAGTGCCCGTGAGTACGCCCTGGGCGCAGTCCGCATCCTGGCGGGGACGGGCTGCGTGGAGGCGATTTCGTTCGGATGTGAGACAGATGACCCGGAACAGCTGAACAGTGCTGCTTCGATCATGTCGCGTGAGGGAGAACTGTCACCCCTGATCCGGGAGCAGCTGTCACGGGGTCTGTCTTTTCCGGAAGCAATGACACGTTCGGTAGAGCAACTCGGAGGCCGGGAGGCCGCGGAAATCCTGCGGAAACCCAATAACCTGCTGGCCTGCGAGTATCTCCGCGCCTGCCGGGAAACCGGGGCGTCCCTGACTCCCGTACCGGTGCGCAGGCTGCAAAGCACGGCCTCAGGAACATCGGAGGAACCGTATCTTTCCGCGTCGGAGATCCGTCAGCACATCCGGACACAGGGTGTCCTGGCCGCGCTTCCCTGTGTCCCGGAATCCACGGCAAACGTACTCAGGGATGCTTTTCCGGAAACGGATATGCCTGCCCGGTTCAGAGATGTGGAACGGCGGATGTTCACTCTGTTGAAGTACCGGCTCCTGACAGCAGACCGCCAGGAACTGAAAAGAATCTGTTTGGCGGGGGAAGGACTGGAGAACCGTCTCAAAGCTGCAGTTACAAAAGAATCCGTGCAGACTGTTTCCGCTCTGGCCGATGAAGTGAAAACCCGGCGATATACAAGAGCGCGTATTATGCGGATCCTGACCCATGTGCTGATGGATTTCAGAGAAGAAGATTTCCAGTGGTTACGGGGGGCCGGCTGCGCGCGCGTCCTGGCTTTCAGCGACCGGGGCAGGACACTTCTGAAAAAGATGCGGAAAACGTCATCTGTCCCGGTACTCAGCAATCTGGCACGTCCGGACCGGTATGATGCGCGGATCCGGCGGATCCTGGAACTGGAGATCCGGGCAGCGGGCCTGTACCGGATGCTTCACGGAGACAGCGACCTGACCGGAGGGGAAATCCGTTACGTACCTTACGGGGCACAGAAGGGAACGTGAGCAGTTAAAGAACAGTAACAGTACATTAGATGGCAGGCAGATATTGACGAAAACCGATTTTGACCATATAATATTTATTTGTAATTCAAAGCAGCATTTGATGCACTTTTATCATAATCGAACATGGAGGAAATTTAATGAAGGTACTGGTAATCAACTGCGGAAGCTCTTCCGTCAAGTATCAGATCATCGATTCCGAGACAGAAGAAATGCTTTGCAAAGGGCTCTGTGAGCTTTATGGCGATGAATCTACTTTCTCTTATGAGAGAACCGGCGCAGAAAAACTGAAGGAAACAGGTCTCACATTCAATGATCATGGCGAAGCGGTTTCCCGGATCATTGCGACCATCTCTGATCCTGAGATCGGCGTGATCAAAGACGCTTCCGAGATCGGCGGTATCGGCCACCGCATCACTCACGGTGGAGACAAGTACACCAAGTCTGTACTGATTGATGAAGATGTGAAAGCCGCGATTCAGGAATTCATTCCTCTGGCACCTCTTCATAATCCGCCAAACCTCATTGGTGTAGAAGCAGCGGAAAAGGCAATGCCTGGTACCCCGAATGTCGCGGTATTCGATACTTCTTTCCATCAGACAATGCCGCCGGAAGCATATATGTATGCGGTACCGTATGAATATTATGAAGACTTCAAAGTAAGAAAATACGGATTCCACGGAACAAGCCACAGATTTATCTCCATCGAAGCTCCTGCGGTTCTCGGCAAAAAGCCGGAAGATGTCAAGATCATCTCCTGCCACATCGGCAGCGGCGCGAGCCTCTGCGCGATCGATCACGGCAAATCCATCGATACCACTATGGGCTTCTCCCCGGTAGGCGGTCTGGTGATGGGTACAAGATCCGGAGATATCGATCCGACGATCGTTACTTACCTCATGGACAAGCTGGACCTGACTGCAGCAGAAGTTCTCAACATCTTCAACAAAAAATCCGGTCTCGTTGGTCTGACTGGCGACAGTGATATGAGATATGTTGACGATATGGCTGAGAAGGGTGACGACAAAGCGAACCTGGCACTCCGGATGTACGCGAGAAGAGTCAAGGGCTATATCGGCGATTACTTTGTACAGCTCGGCGGCGCAGACGCGATTGTTTTCACAGCCGGTGTCGGTGAGCATGACGAAGGTATGAGAGCCATGATCTGTGACGGTCTCGAAATTCTCGGAATCCATCTCGATCCTGAAAAGAATAAGGCAGGCGAAACAATTCTCTCCACAGATGATTCCCCTGTCAAGATTCTCCTTGTACCGACCAATGAAGAACTGATGATTGCCAGAGATACTGCGGAGATCGTTTCCGCTCTGTAAGCCGGCTGGTTTGCAGGACCCTGTTACGGATATCCCTATGTTTCCGGCCGGATGCGGAACGATCACCATTATGGAAAGGTTTCCGTTTGTCCGGAAGAAAATCCCGTTGACAGAACCTGTATCGGCTGATATACTATCTCTGTTAGACTTTTAAAAGACAAGGAGGTGTTGTGAATGGCAGTACCTAAGAGGAAAACCTCTAAATCGAAAAGAGATATGAGAAAGTCGCAGAACATGAAGATGGTAGCGCCGGGCGTATCAATCTGCCCTCAGTGCCACCAGCCTAAGCTTCCGCACAGAGTTTGCCCTAACTGCAACTACTATGACGGAAAGAATGTTTTGGAAGCTTAATTTTTAAGCATATTAGAATCTGATATCAGACTTGGGACCGGCTGTGAAGCCGGTCCTTTTTCTTAGGAGAAAAAAGAAAGATGATCATGAATTATTCATGGACCGGGATGATCATTGTCGTGACGGTCATTGTCCTGTTGATCCTCGTATCGATTCAGTTTACGCTGAACCAGATCCTCAGGGAACTGAGGGAAATCCGGAAGAAAAAGGACAGGAACGAATTCTACGGCGACCAGGGCCCGTACAGAAGGAGGGACTGGGATGAATGACACAGCCGTTGTGACAGGCGGTTCCAGGGGGATCGGCCTGGCTGTTTCGAGAAAACTGGCCGCTGCCGGATACCGGCTGGCCATCCTCTACGCCCGGAGGAAAGAGACGGCACAGCGCGTGGCGGAGGAACTGAGGGCGAAGGGGACGGATACAGAGATCTATCAATGCGATGTGGCGGATACAGAGCAGGTGGAAGAAGCGGCGCTCCAGATCATGAAGCGCTTTGGCAGAGTTGATGTCCTGGTCAATAACGCGGGCATTGCCCAGATTAAAATGTTTACGGATACGACAGAGGAAGACTGGGACCGAATGATGGGAGTCAACGTCAGAGGACTGTATAACACCTGCAGGGCGTTTGTACCGCAGATGATCAGCCGCAAAAGCGGACGGATTATCAATCTCTCTTCGATGTGGGGGATCGCCGGAGCTTCCTGTGAAGTGGCGTATTCCACATCCAAAGCCGCCGTCATCGGTTTTACGAAGTCTCTGGCGAAGGAACTGGGCCCCAGTGGGATTACCGTGAACTGTGTGGCACCGGGAGTGATCGATACGGAAATGAATGAGGAGATCACGCCGGAGGTGATGGAGGAGCTTCGGGATGAGATACCGCTCCAGCGGATCGGCAGTGCCTCCGAAGTCGCAGGAGTGGTTTCTTTTCTGGCTTCTCAGGAAGCCCGCTATATTACAGGACAGGTCATCGGTGTTGACGGCGGCATTCTGTAGGTGGGCGGTTCTGGCATCCTGCTTCAGGAATACCAGGATGGAATAAAAAAACGAAGGTATCTTCCGGACAGATACCTTCGTCATTTTTTTTGAAAGACTGCTGTTTAAAGCAGGTGGCTTCTCATTTCTTCCGGGCTCATTTCACTTAAGAGTACCGGAGGGATGTCAAAGACTGTCTTGCAGCCGAAGTCATCTTTGTCGAAAAGACGTTTGATCGCGCGGGCATAGGCGATGATGACACTGGATGTGAATTCCGGATTGGAATCCAGCTTCAGTGAGAATTCAATCACATGATTATGCTCATGCTCCATTCCGGTGACACCGGAACGGAAGACGAAGCCGCCGTGGGCGAGACCGGAATGATCTCTTTCAAATTCTTCGGCAGAGATGAAATGTACAGTGGTATCATAGTCCGCAAAGTAATTCGGCATTTCCACGATCTCTTTTTCCACCTTCGCAGCGTCCGCGCCTTCTTTGAGGACGACGAAGCATTCGCGGGTGTGCTTCTGTCTGGTGGTCAGTTCCGGATTTTCGCCGTTTCTGACTGCTTCCAGGGCGGAATCGACAGGGATGGTATACTGCTTGGCATTGGCAACGCCTTCGATTCTGCGGATCGCATCGGAATGTCCCTGGGAGACACCTTTGCCCCAGAAGGTATAATCATTGCCGTTCGGCAGGATTGCGGAAGAGTAGGCTCTGAGTACAGAGAACATCCCCGGATCCCAGCCGACAGAAATCATGGCCGTATGGCCGTTTTCCCTGGCGGCAGCGTCAACCGCCGCGAAATGCTGCGGGATGTTGGCATGGGTATCAAAGCTGTCAATGACGTTGAAATATTTCGCGTATTCCGGGGTCTGTACCGGCAGATCCGTAGCACTGCCGCCGCAGATTACCAGTACGTCGATTCTGTCTTTCCAGTCCTGGATATCATTGACACTGACGACCGGAACATTCTCTGTCCGGATCGATAAGGAAGAAGGGTCACGGCGTGTGAATACGGCACACAGTTCCATATCCGAAGTTTCCCTTACGGCGCATTCCACCCCGCGGCCGAGGTTGCCGTAGCCGAGTATGCCAATTCTGGTTTTCATGTTGTTTTCCTCCTGTTTTTCTATTTTTCCAGGGAAATCAGATGATCATAGGTTTCCCTCTCAATGACTTCCCTTGCCTGTCCGTCCCTGACAAAGACGACAGCCGGAAGTGCAAGTTTGTTGTAGTGGCTGGCCATGGAATAGCCATAGGCACCGGTGGTCTTCATGACCAGGATATCTCCCGTTTCGACTTCCGGCAGCGCAATCGACTGGATCAGGATATCCCCTGATTCACAGCATTTACCGGCGATTGTATAATCGGCGTAAGGTGCTTCATTTTCCTTGCCGGCAATGAATGCGTCGTATTTTGCCTGATATAAAGCCGGACGGATGTTGTCGCTCATCCCGCCATCGACAAATGCGTACAGTTTGTTCGGCGTCTTTTTGATATATCCGACTGTGTAAAAATTATATCCTGCTTCACCGACAATGCTGCGGCCCGGTTCGATACAGATTCTTCGGATCAGATTGCCGATCTTCTGATTTTCTTCTTCACAGGTATGCAGGATTTCAGCGCAGACTTCGTCGATCGGGATCGGATGATCTTCAGCGGTATACAGTGCTGCGAAACCACCACCGAGATTGATGGTGGTTCCCTCGATGCCATGCGCGTTTTTCAGCTCTGCCGCGAAGGCGAACATCTTCCTGACCAGTTCCGAAAACGCTTTTTTATCGAAGATCTGTGAACCGATGTGGGCATGCAGCCCTTCATACGTGATATTGTCACAGCTGTCCAGCATTTTTATGACATTCACGATCTGCTCCTCGTCCAGCATGGAGATGCCGAATTTGGAATCCACATGAGCTGTGACGATGTACTCGTGGGTGTGCGCTTCAATACCGGGATTCACTCTCAGAAGAACATTTACTTTTTTGTCTGTTCCCTGAATCTGTTTCGCCAGTTCCGCAGCTTCCATCTCGTTGTCAATGATGATGGTACCGACACCGAAGTCCAGTGCCATTTTGATTTCGGCCGGTGTTTTATTGTTGCCGTGGAAGAAGATTTTCGAACAGTCATAACCGGCTTTGAAGGCGGTGTAAAGTTCCCCGCCGGAAACAACATCCAGACAGCATCCGTATTCTTCGATCAGTGATATCATCGCCTTGCAGTTAAAAGCTTTTGAAGCATAGATGACATCAGTTTCCAGGAAATCGGATTTGAAATGCTTCGTGAATAATGTGAGTTTGTCCCTGAGAGCGTTCTCATCATAAACGACCAGAGGCGTCCCATGGGTTTCTGCCAGTTTCTGAATGTTCATACCGCCGATTTCAGACATAAGTTCCTCCTAAATAAAAATGCCGGCAGAGTTCTATCCGCCGGCATATAAATACCATTCAAGATAGCACCCCTACGTCAGTAGACAGTCATACAGATCTTTTCGGTATGACCACCATCTGTCAGTGCCCTGACAGACAGTTCGGCGGATTTGCTTTTACCGGAAATCCTGTCGCCCGCCGGCTCTTTCCGGTATCGTCGCCTCCGCGCCTCTATCATGCTGTGTATATTAGCATTACTTTGATTGTATTTCAATAATAATTCCGATGTTTTTTAAAAAAAATGTTTTTTTTCCTGTTTATAGTTTCAGGAGGTGATTAATTCGGTATCTTTGCAATCCTGTGGAATGGGACAGTGTGTCATTTCCCTCTGTGCGTGATCCGTCCGGCATCCGGCGCGTGAAAAACCGGAGAAGTTCGGAAGCGCGGGAATGGTCCGAACCTCTCCGGGAGATTGTTTCTGTGATCGGGATGTACAGTTTCTGATCCTATCCCCTGAGATCGTCGAGCAGTCTGGTTTTTTCCGCGGTCTGTTCGTCTTTTTCCTTGACAATGACTGCCGGTGATCCGGCCACGACACAATCCGGCGGAACATCCGAAGTGACGACGGAGCCTGCCGCGACTACAGAATTGGCACCGATCCGGCATCCTTCGAGTACGACAGCATTCGCACCGACCAGAACATTGTCTTCGATGATGACCGGAGTGGCGGAAGGTGGTTCGAGTACGCCCGCGATGACCGCGCCGGCACCGATGTGGCAGTTCTTTCCGATGGTGGCACGGGCGCCGAGGACCGCGTTCATATCGATCATCGTGCCTTCACCGATGACTGCGCCGATATTGATCACTGCTCCCATCATGACGACCGCGGAATCCGCGATCAGGACATCGTCCCGGATCATGGCGCCCGGTTCGATTCTGGCGCCGAGTTCTGTGATGTCCAGCATCGGAACAGCGGAATTCCGCATATTGTTTTCCAGGACATAATCCGCTTCCGCGATATCTCTGGCCGCGAGGCATTCCTTGATTTCGGCGGCATCTCCGATGAGAATCCAGAAAAGACCGGAACCGAATTTTTTTACATTGCGGAATGTTACGTCGGAAAGATCGCCATTGACATAAGCTTTGGCGGTGGTCTGTTTTTCTGCCTCTCTGATGTATCTGGCGATCTCATAAGGATCCGTCAGACCGTTCAGTGGTGTGCTCATTCCTGTCTCCTCCGTTTCAGGCTGATGACGCTCCTTATTTCAGGACATCATCCATGCTGTAGCGGCCCGGCTGCTGCTGTACGATAAACTTCGCCGCGGTCAGGGCGCCGTTGCCGAAGATGTCGCGGGAGAATGCTGTATGAGTCAGTTCGATGACTTCATCCGGTCCACAGTACATGACGGTGTGGATGCCAGGGATGGTGCCGCCGCGGACCGCGTGGATTCCGATGTCGTCCATGCTGAATTCGTCATGCTTGCTGTGGCGTCCGTAGATATAGTTCTTGTCAGCCTTCGTAACTTCCTGAACCTTGTCGGCCAGCATGACCGCGGTACCGCTCGGGGAGTCGAGCTTCTTGTTATGGTGCTTTTCGATAATCTCCACGTTGAAGTTTTCTTCCAGAGCAGGTGTGATCGCGGCGACAGCCTTCAGGAGCGCGTTGACACCAAGAGACATGTTGGCGGACTGGAAAACCGGGATGACTTCCGCAGCCGTATTGAGGGCCTCCTGGCATGCGTCATCCAGCGCGGTTGTCGCGACAACGACAGGGGTTTTATGCTCCACGCACCAGCTGACAATGCCCGGAACGGCAGAAAAATGCGAGAAATCGATGACCACGTCAGCGTCTTCTCTGATATCGGCCGGAGAAGAGTAAATCGGATAATCATCCAGCTGCTGCGCTGAGATGTCGACACCGGCAACTACCTTCATATCGTCGTGTTCTGAGATCAGTCGGTTGATGACACGGCCCATGCGGCCGTTTGCTCCGTTCAGGATTACATTCAGCATAATCAGTTACCTCCGAAATTCGTGAATTTTTTTCTATGTTAAAAATAAGGGCTGTACCCGAAGGACAGCCCGGTAAAAAACGGTTTTCGCTTCCTTACATGAGACCGTAAGCAGTCAGTTCTTTTTTCAGCAGCTCAATCGTGGAATCTTCAGGAGGACAGAGCGGGAGTCTGTATTCCATGTTGGATTTTCCCATGAGCGCGAGGGCTGCCTTGACCGGAATCGGATTGACTTCCGCGAAGAGCGCGCGGATCAGCGGCAGAGTCTTCAGCTGCAGGTCCATGGCTCCTTTTACGTCGCCGTCGAGATATTTGTGTACCATTTCGCTTGTATCCTTAGGAGCTACGTTGGAAAGGACGGAAATGACGCCTTTGGAACCAATGGAGAGAAGCGGTACAATGATGTCATCATTGCCGGAGTAAATGTCAAAATCATCCGGGCAGAGTCTGCGGATTTCTTCACACTGTACGATGTCGCCGGATGCTTCCTTGATCGCGACGATGTTCGGGATTTCAGCCAGTTTCGCGGCTGTCGCAGGCTGGATATTGAATCCGGTCCTGCCTTTTACAGAGTACAGGATGATTGGAATCGTCACAGCTTCGGCCATCGCCTTCATATGTTCGATATAGCCCTTCTGAGTACATTTATTGTAATAAGGAGTGACGTGGAGCAGTGCGTCAGCGCCTGCTTTTTCGAGTTCTTTTGAGAGAACAACGCCGTGAGCGGTGTCATTGCTGCCTGCGCCGGCGATAACAGGAACACGTCCAGCTACTTTATCAACACAGTATTTGACAACAGAAATCTGCTCTTCATCTGTCATGGTAGAGGCTTCCCCGGTGGTTCCGCAGGAAATGATCGCATCTGTCCCTTCCGCGATCTGCCATTCGATCAGTTCTCCATAATTGTCAAAATCGATTTTCCCATCTCTGAAAGGTGTAACAATCGCGACACCTGCGCCTTCAAAAATAGACATAATTACCTCCTTGCCGTCTTACCGGCATTCGCTGCACTCCTGTAGCTGAATAAAATAATTTCCAGCCATTATATACTATTGCTACTGCATAGTAAACAGAAATTTTCAGGATCAGCGCATGTATACAAGGTGATGTATGGACTATATATATAATTATGGGAAATCAAGAAATAATTGTAATACATATATTGACAGACAAAAAAGAAAATGGTAATCTATGGGTGGAACAAACTGGAAAGGAGGGCGGGATGAATGTACTGCTAATCGATCGTGACGAGGATTATCGCGCGCGGTTCGGATCCTTTCTCGCGGAGAATCTCAGCGGGCTGATTCTGACATCGGCAGAGGATCTGGAACCAGTGAGGAACGATCCACGGAAACTGGAAAATGTCCGGCTGATTCTGGCGGAGGAAGATCCGGAGATTCTGGAAATTCTGAAAAGAGAAGATGTGCTGGAGAAAACCGTTCTTCTGGTCAGCAGGGAGGAATCTCCTGATATGAAAAGTGACGGGATCCGGCGTGTCTTTAAATATCAGCGTGCGTCTTCGATTATTTCCTCGGTCGTGGAACTGGCGGACGCGGCTGTCACGGTTCCGGTTTCAGAATTCCGCGGAAAAATGCGGATTATCGGCGTAACCGGCTTTCCGGGAGGCTGCGGAAAAACTTCTTTTTCCATGATGTACGCCAGGCTGCTGCGGAGAAGCATGGGCAAATCGCCGGTGATTCTTCCGGTCGGGAGGGAAGGAAATCTCAATGACTATTTCCGTCAGGCAAAAGTAAAGTCGGACCTGAATCTCCTGCTGCTGAATTTTACGTCCGGTTTTCGCGTGACGCCTCAGAGGTTTATCGCGGAGGATGAGTACGGGGTGAGCGCATTTGTCCTGCCGGAACAGACTTCCTGCGATATCGCGGATCTTTCCCGGGAGGAAATCCCCGGGCTGCTGGAGATGATCGCGGAGTGGGGCTTTTTCGACACACTGATTCTGGATATCAGTCCACAGGTTGAACCGGTCGGCAGGACATTCCTCCGGGCAGCGGACCGGGTCGTTGTCCTGCATGATTACCGGCGCGGGATTCATCGCTCAGAACAGATCTGGCTTGAGGAACTGGTTTCTGCCTGTGGCACGGAACTGATACATGTGATGAACATGGTTTCCTCGGACCGGGTGACCGGAGAAATCTTTGTCGAAGAAAAAAGCGACCGGATGGAGTTGTCGGATGTCGCCTGCCATATCCCGTACGATGCCGGAAGTTTCTTTTTCAGGGAAGGAGCCGCGGATCTCAGCATGTCCGGGAGTTTTGCCCGCAGTGTGGCCAGTGTGGCGGAAAGGATGTGAAATGGCGAAGGAAACAATGATTGAACTCATCTATGAAATCGCCTCGGAGGTTCGTGAAAAAGTCAACGTCATGAGCCGCGAAATTGATGACGATGTTGTGATGGATGAGATCCAGAAAATGATGATGTCAGATCCCCGCACCAGACATCTGAGTCTTCAGGAGAAAAAGCGGATCATGGAAGGAGCGTTTCATTCGCTCCGGAGGGAACTGGATTTTCTTGAAAAGTACCTGGAAGATCCGGATATCAGTGAGATTATGGTCAATGGCAGGGATGATATTTTTATTGAGAAGCATGGGAATATTGAACGGATTCCTGAGTATTTCCCGAGTGATAAGGCACTGGAGGATGTCATCATCCGGGTGGGTGCCGGGATCCACAGGGAAATCAATGAGATGAATCCGATCCTGGATGCCAGGCTGGCGGATGGATCAAGAGTACACGCTGTTTATAAAAATATCGCGATCAACGGACCGACACTGAATATCCGCCGCTTCCCGAATCACCGGATTACGATGGAAGAACTGATCCGGATCGGATCGGTTACGCAGGAAGCAGCGGATTTTCTGAAAACCATGGTGGTTTGCGGCTATAATATTTTCCTTTCGGGCGGGACCAGTTCAGGGAAAACCACTTTTCTCAACGCGCTGTCGGACTTCATTCCGTCGGATGAACGGGTCATTGTCATCGAGGATTCCGCGGAACTGCAGCTTGACGGGATTGAAAACATTGTCCGTATGGAAACCAAAAATGCCAACATCCAGGGAGTGGGCGAAATAACGATGCGCCATCTGATCAAAGCCAGCCTGCGTATGCGCCCGGACCGGATCATCGTCGGGGAGGTCCGGGGCGGTGAAGTAGTGGACATGGTGAACTCGATGAATACAGGACATGACGGCAGTCTCTGCACCGGCCACGCGAACTCCGCGGAAGGGATGCTGTCACGGCTGGAGACGATGTTTCTGACAGCGGCGAATTTTCCGATTGATGCGATCCGCAGCCAGATTGCCTCCGCCATCGACATCATCGTACATATGGGACGTATGCGGGACAAATCCCGCAAAATCCTGGAAATCACAGAGGTGGAGGCTTACCGTGACGGGCAGATTATTCTGAACCCGCTGTTTACCTATCAGATCGAGGAACAGGACGGAAGGAAAAAAGGAATGCTCCGCCGGACCGCGAATCCTCTGGTCAACACGATCCGGATGGAACTGAAAGGGGGTGTGCTGTGACCGTACCATCTGATTACAGTGTATATCATCTTACGGCTTCTGAACTGAGAGATTATCTGATCAGAGCTTCTCTTGCCCTGTTTATCTGCGGTTATGTGTTTTACGGCAATCTGATCGCGGCATTTGTCGCAGGGGTATTTTCGCTGAGCGGTATCAAAGTATATAAAAAGTCGCTGGCGGATCGGCGGAAAAGCGCGCTGAGGGTACAGTTTAAAGATCTGCTGTATTCTGTTTCTTCCTCGGTTTCTTCCGGTCGTCACCTGAATGAAGCCCTGGAGGATTCAGAACGCGCGGTGGCGCTGATCCATGGCCGTGACAGTATCCTCGCGGTGGAGATCCGGAATATGTGCCGGGTGATGAGGGATACAAACTGCACGGAGGATGTCGTGCTGACGGATCTTTCCAAAAGATCCGGAGTCCGGGAAATCGCGGATTTTACGGATGTATGCCTGACCTGTAAGTACAGCGGCGGGGATCTGCCGGGGATGATCAGCAAGGCGGTATATCTGCTGACTCAGAATATTGAGCTGGAGAAGGAAAAAGAAGTGATGCTGTCACAGAAAAAAATGGAATCCCGTATCCTGGCAGTCATGCCGGTGGCGGTGACAGCACTCATCAATCTGACTTCCGGTGATTATCTCGCCATGATGTATAACACACTGACAGGCAGGATCATCATGACGATCGCCCTGGCAGGTACAGTGGGCTCTTTTCTCTGGAGCAGTCAGATGATTCACGCGGATATTAAAGGGATATAGGACGCAGTATGGGAGTACAGATTGCAAAAAAACTTGTCAGCGGGATGACAGGCAAAGAAGAAATCCTGCGGCAGAATCTCTCCGTCATGTATACAGGGGATCGTCTCGATTCTGCTGTCAGGGAATATCGTGTCCGGCTGCTGAAACGTTACGTGGCTGCGGGAGTGGTCACCGTTGTACTGATTATCGCGGCGATTCTGTCTTCGTATCTTTCAGACCGGAGTCTGTCGGCCGTAAAACGTCCCGGTCCGGGCAGCGCCGGCCTGGTCGTTCCGGTGACGGTCGAGGGTGAGTATAAGGGTCACCGGGTGGAGAGCGAGGAAAAACTGGATGTGCCGGCAGCGGTTCTTTCCGAAAAACAGAAGAAGAAAAAACTCTCCGCTTTCGCGGAACAACTGCCGGATCAGGTTGCTCCGGCAAACCGGGACGGGACGCGTGTGGTAACCGGGAATCTGGATCTGCCGAAGATCGACACAGATACCGGGATTGAAATGAGGTGGGAATCCAGTGATCCGGCAGTGCTTTCGGAAGAAGGAAAACTGAATGTGCTCCCCCTGGAAAGTGACGGGGAAATGATCACTCTGTCCGTGACACTGACCCTGGAAAGTATCAGCAGACAGACCTCTTTTGAAGTATATGCAGGCAATGTACCGGAATCCTATGATGCTTCTGTGAGAAATCAGATTCATTCTGTGGTGGATCAGCTTTCTGATGTCAGTGAGGGAAAGACCGTCACGCTGCCGGAAGAATCGGCAGGAGGGATGAAACTGAAATGGTCCCGCCGGGAAAACTCTCATGCGGTACTGATTCTTTCAGCAGGGATTCTGCTGCTCTTCTGTATCTATGCCGGCAGGTATGACCGGGCCCGGAAAAACGCGAAGAAGTATCAGGAATATGTCGCGGCCGATTTTCCGGTTGTGGTTGATAAACTGGTACTTCTGCTGAACAGTGGGCTGACGGTATTCAGTGCCCTGATGCGGATCAGCAGTGATTATGCGGAAGAGGAAGCCTCGGACCGTTCGCCGATTGCCGCTGAAATCGCGGAGATCGGGCGGAGGGTGCAGAGTACCAATTCTTCTGTAATTGAAGAGTGGAAACAGTTCGCGATCAGGATGGAATCCAGCGATATTCTCCGATTCTGTACGATCCTGGAGGATAACATGAGCAAAGGCAGTGAGCTGAGTATGAAACTTGAAAATGAAAGTGAAGAACTCAGGGAGCTCAGGAAGAAAAACATCCAGCAGTATATCCGGATGATTGACTCCAGGATGATGATTCCGATGATGCTGATGCTCTGTTCCCTGGTGCTGGTGACCGTCGCTCCGGTGATCACGGGATTCTGAGGAGATGATGCTGTCCCGGCAGCTTTGAGGACAGTGATGGAACAGTGTTGCTGTTTATGGTATCCGGAAGCAGTGTTTATATTGTTTCGCAATGTCTGCGGGTCGTGAACAGTAACAGAACAGTTTGGCAGGAGGTGTAAAAATGACAAAATTATTGACAGGTACAAAAAACAGAGTACGTCGTTTGAACAGTCGTTTCCGGACGAAAGTAAAGTCGAAGAAAGGGATGGAACTGGTCCAGGTAGGGATTCTGATCGCGATCGCGGTAGGAATCGGCATCATTTTCAAAGATAAGATCGGTACTTTTGTCAATGAAACCTTCTCTGCTCTGCTCGGGGCCAAGTTCAGCTGATATGGCAGGAAGCAGGCGCGGAACCTCTTATATCGTTGAAGCATCCCTGATCTACCCGATGATTGTAGCGGTTACAGTGATGCTGCTGGCAGCGGCTGTTTATCTCTACGGACTGACGGCAGCCTGTTCGGATCTGAACCGCAGTGTGAGAAGGGCAGCGGGAGAGCGGAGCGGCACCGTATTTTACAACGAGTCAGATCAGGGGAAACTGTCCGGAAGTCCGGTAACGGAGTCAGAAGGCCTGTTGTTTAAGAAGGTTTCCGCAACATCAGAGAAAACCTATACGAGCAGTATTCTTTTTAAGATTCTGCGGAAAAATAAATACAGAGCAGAGGTGTACGTCATCAGTGAAGTGGATGCCCTCTGGAATCGTCAGGCGGTGGAACATGCGGCGGAGATACTCACAGGACAGGAATGAAGCGCGTCCCCGGAGGGGAAGTGTACGGAAACCCGGACGGAAGGGTTCCGCTGTTGTCCTGCTTTGTATCCTCTTTGTTACAGTGACCGGCGCGCTGGCAGTCACGTATGAAGCGGCTGACCGGAAAGCGGCGGTATGTGTGGCGGAAGCTGCCTTCGACAGTGCAGGCAGAAGCGTCCTGGCATGTTATGACAGAGAACTGTTTGATCAATACGGCGTCTTTGCGTTTGAAGGAGATGAGGAAAAAACCGGACAGCGTCTGGAAAAAATCGCGAAGGCCTCGATTGAGAAGACAAAAACAGGCGGCGCGAAAGTGAAGCATGTTTCCACGGAACAGTCGGCGTATGGTCTGTCCGAACCGGAGAATCTGATGATCCAGCTGCGGAAAATTACAGCGCGTTCTGCTGTTGTGGAGGCGCTGGGAGGTCTGAAAGAAGACATTCGTTTCACTTCAGAAAAAACAGATGAAAAACAGAAGGAATCTGAAATCGTGACAGAGCTGGAGCAGGAACAGGAGGAGCGGAAGCAGCAGGCAGCAGAGGCAGTGGAAAGGGCCGGGCAGGCCATGGAAAACGCGGAGGAAGAATTCGCGTCAGACGCGGGTGCCGCTGCCGAAGCTGCTTCCGCGGAACTGGAAGAGATGCAGAAAGCTGAGAATATACAGAAGGATCTGAGACAGAGAGCGGACAGCATTACAGGAGAACCGTCCGGAGAGAGCAGTGGCGGGAGAACGCTGAGGAACGGACGTGTCGCGGACAGTCTCCCCTCGGTATCAGCCGGCTGTCGTGGAAAAAGCGCCTTTGCCGGAGGCACTCTGCTGCAGGATCTGAGTGAAGGTGACGGCAGCCACGCCATCAGTGACGATCTGGTAACGGTAGCGTATATTGACAGCTACTTTCATAACCGGATGGAAGGAGAACCCGGAGAGAAGCGTTTTTTCCGGGGAGAAACGGAATATATTCTCTATGGAGAGATGTCTGATGAAGAGAATTACCGAAAAGCGTACCGCTCGATTTTTGTGATACGTACTGCGGTCAATTCCGCGTATCTGTATACTGACGTGGAAAAAAGATCAGTAATTCTCGCGGCCGCGGAGGCGATGACTCCGGGTCCCTTCGCGCCGCTGACACAGGTTCTGCTGACAACATTATGGGCTGCTGTCGAAGCAGACAATGATATGAAAAATCTTGAGAACGGAAACGGGGTACCGTTAGTGAAAAACACGGAAACCTGGATGACGGACCTGGATGGGACCCTACAGGGAGCGGCGGGAGAATCCTGGCTGCGCATACCGGGCGAGAGCGCGATGAAGTATCAGCGTTATCTGGATCTGCTGCTTCTGACTCTGGAACGGGATACAAAACTCTACAGAATCATGGATCTGATCCAGATCAATCTGAAGGGTACGGTACGGGAGGATTTTACGATCGCGGATCATTACACTGGTTTTGCGCTCAGGGCGGAAATCGGGAAAAGAAGCCACGCGGTGGGTGTGGTGAATTCTGCTGCTGAAATCAATATGTCCCATACTTATTGCGCGGAAAACTGAAGAAGGGACGGGCAGAAGAAATGAAACAGAAAAAAGGCAGTATGCTGGTAGAGGCGGCGATTGTTTTTCCGGTCTATATCATTGCCGTGGTGACACTGTGCTGGCTGGTCAAAGCCTGTTTTCTGGAAACAGCCGTATTCAGTACCGTGACAGACCGGGTTCATCACGCGTCTGTCAGTCTGACAGGGACAGCCATGCTGCAGAGGGATATCCGGTCCGCGCTGGAGGAAGCCGGAGTGGAAAGCAGCCAGTATTCACAGAAATCCATCGAAACCGGCCTGACTGCCGGTGGCGTGGGGGAATTTGAGAGACTGAAGTACCGTTATGAAACGAAGATACGGGTTCCCCTTCCGTTTGTGACGGAAATTTATCTGGATCATGAACTGATTTACCATAAATGGACAGGCTGCAGTACAGAGGGAACACCGCTTCCGTTTTCCAGTATGGAAAGTGACGGAACCGGCCATCCTGTCCTTGTGTTTCCCAGGAGCGGAGGAAGGTACCATGCCAGTTCCTGCCGCTACGCGAACGCTTATCCCACAGAGGTCGTACTGACACCGGAAATCCGGAAAAAATATGACCGCTGCCGTCTGTGTACAGAAGGCGATGAAGCAGACGGACAGAAGGTTTATGTCTTCCGGTATGGAGGAAGTTATCATGAGTCGGACTGCAGTTCCATTGATAAATTTACGGTACCAATGGATCAGGCAGACGCAGAACATAAGGGCTATACGTCCTGTAAAATCTGCGGAGGTTAAGGAGGACGCATATGCAGGATCAATTTGTTATGGAAGGGACATCCTCTTCCACGGAACAGGACGGGACGCTGATCACCGGCCATCAGTCCGCTTACACATTCCGGGGACTGACATTGACTCCGTTTGAGCGCCAGCTGATTACAGGAAACCGCTGTGAGGCATTTCTGGAGATGAAATGTATTTTTCACAGTGACAGTATGGATGTGTATTACAATACCGAACATTATCTCCGGATCTGCGATGTGCTCAGGAGCGGCCTGGTGGCGCAGGAATCTTTCTATGCCATTTGCCGTGAATTTCTCGAATCGCTGAAAGTCTGCCAGGATTATCTTCTGACCGTGCGGGATCTTTCCTTCAGGGATGAAAACCTTTACTGTACCAGGGATTTCTCTGCGGTCCGATTGATGTATATCCCCGGCTGCCGCAATACGGTCAGTGTCCGGGAGAAGCTGATCGATCTGGCGGATACGGCGATCGAATCCGGTGGGGGAGACCTGGCATTTGTCAGCAGTCTTTCCGAGTATAAGAACAGGCTGTATACCGGAGGGGCGGATCTGCGTTCCCTGAGTATCCTGACAGAAGAATCCGCCAGGAAACAGTCGACAGGGCAGCGGACAAAAGAAACCGACCGGGAACCCGACAGGGGAGAAAGCGAAAAAAGGCGGGAGAAAGGAATCGCCGTGAAATTCTCAGTACCGGATCGTTTTTCGTCCGGTGCGGTATCCTCCGGAGGATTCCCTGCATTTGCGAGGGAAGAGCATGCTGTCTATGAGCAGTCCCCAGAAGAAAATGGCAGTCCGTCGACACTGAGGACGAGGATCCGGAACCTTTTCAATGACCTGGTATCCTGATTTCATCCCCTGATTCCGGTAACGTCCGGGGCCGTCTCTTTGTCAGAAACGTTGTTCCTGATAAAGAGAATCCCGGACGTTTTTTTGTGCAGATGAAAACGGTATTTTCTGGATCAGTGCCCGTGGACAGGAAGTGGCTGTTCAGTAAACGACCGGTACCTCTGACAGTCAGGTACGGAATGGAGTCGTGAAGGCAGCTCCGTCCGAGCC
>CAMNJG010000002.1 GCA_946541285.1 uncultured Clostridia bacterium | reverse complement strand
TTTCAAAACGTTGTGCGTTTTGAAAAGGCTGTCCCCAAAACTGTGATACTGTTATGAGCAGTGTTTTCTCTTATGATTCTGGCCGATCGCTAAACAGTAACTTCCCGGGCAGTTTGCACAGGAATGAAAACTGGTGAGGATTGAATTTTAATCCCCTTTATAGTAAAATACAATCTGCTGTTCAGGGGCTTTTTTTTAAAAGAGCTGTCGATAGAGATACAGAAAAACCTTAAACATCAGAGGCTTGAGGGAGGCTATAGAGATCCATGAAACTAGGCATTGTGGGACTGCCGAATGTCGGCAAGAGTACACTTTTTAACGCGATTACCAAAGCAGGCGCCGAAGCGGCGAATTATCCGTTCTGCACAATCGAGCCCAATGTTGGCGTCGTCACCGTACCGGACGCTCGCTTAAAGGTCCTGACTGATTTATATAAAGCAAAAAAGACCATTTATACCACCATCGAGTTCTATGACATCGCCGGTCTCGTCAAAGGCGCTTCCAGGGGCGAGGGACTGGGCAATAAATTTCTCGGGCATATCCGGGAAGCGACCGCCATCGTCCATGTCGTCCGCTGCTTTGAAGATCCCAATGTCGTCCATGTGGACGGGCGGATCGACCCGCTCTCGGATATTGACACCATCAATACCGAACTGATTCTTTCGGATATGGAAATGATCGAAAGAGCCGTGAACCGGACCCAGAAAACCGCAAAGAGCGGTGACAAGACCGCGAAACGTGAACTGGAGCTTCTGCAGAAAATCAGCGGGGTGCTGGAGCAGGGTCTGTCGGCCAGAACCATGGAATTTGATGACGCGGAGGATGAAAAGTACGTCAGAAGCCTGAACCTCCTTTCATATAAACCGGTGATCTATGTCGCCAATGTCGGAGAGGAAGACGCTGCCTCCGGCAATGAATTTTCAGAAAAAGTCCGGGAGTTCGCGGCAACCGAGGGATCGGAGGAGATCACGATCTGTGCCGGGATTGAATCGGAAATCGCGGAGCTGGATGACGAAGAAAAGCAGGTATTCCTGGATGATCTGGGGATTGAAGAGTCCGGACTGGACAAACTGGTCAAATCCAGCTATTCGCTGCTGGATCTGATTTCCTTCCTGACAGCGGGCGAACCGGAGGTCCGGGCGTGGACTGTGAAAAGAGGTACGAAAGCGCCGCAGGCTGCCGGGAAGATCCATACCGATTTTGAAAGAGGCTTCATCCGGGCGGAAACCATTACCTATGACCAGCTGGTAGAATGCGGGGGCAATCTGTCCACAGCGAGAGAAAAGGGCTGGATCCGTTCGGAAGGCAAGGAATATGTGGTGCAGGACGGGGATGTCATGCATTTCCTCTTTAATGTATAATAATCCGGAAGCGGGGTGGCAGTATGTTTGAGAATGAAAGCAGGGAACCGTGGCGCGGTGGTGTATACCTGACGACGGCGTCCAGTTCCTTTGAAGCGGATCTGTTTGTGTCCAAGCTGGAGGCAGAGGGGATCCCCGCAATGAAACGTTATATGGGCGCTTCCAATTTTATCGAGATTGCGATGGGGAGCACCAGCGCGTATCCGGTGGAAATCTACGTGCCGGAAAGTACGCTGGAAACCGCGAAGGAAGTGATCCGTCCGGTCCCGATCGAAGATGATTTCGAGGAAGCGGATTCTGAAGAGAGTAACGGAGCGCAGAGCGATGAGTAAAGCAGTGACACTGGGAAATGTCGTTCTTGAAACAGGGAGCATGCCGGCGATCTGTGTGCCGGTCCTGGCCTACGGGGTGTCCGAGGTCATGAACCAGGCGAGGGCCGTCGTGGATTCCCCTGCGGACCTGACGGAATTCCGGGCGGATTACCTGGATGACAGTTCCTATTACAATGCCTATACTGTCAAGGTCGCGATGGAATCCGTAAAAAGGATTCTTCCGCAGAGACCGATGATTTTTACCCTCAGAACCCGGAAGGAAGGCGGCAACGCTGTTGTGGAGGAACCGGATTACCGTCAGATCTGTACGAAGGCAATCGAATCCGGTTTCGCGGAAGCCATTGACGTGGAATTTTCCCATCAGCCGGAGACCGTGTCGGAACTGATTGAGACAGCACACAGAGCGGGAGTAAAAGTGATCCTGAGCCGCCATGATTTCAGCAGTACACCGGATACAGAGGAGATGATCCGCCAGATGCAGGCGATGGCCGAAACCGGGGCGGATATCGTCAAGATGGCGGTCATGCCGCAGGACGAACATGACGCCTTCCGGGTGCTGATGGCTTCGGAAGAACTGAAACAGTCCCTGGAGATTCCGTTCATCCTGATTGCCATGGGAGAAAAGGGATCCCTGACCCGGCTGATCGGGGAACGGTCCGGAAGTGTCCTGACTTTCGGGACGACAGGAACCGGTTCCGCGCCGGGGCAGATCCCGGCAGATGACCTGGACAGGGCGCTGAGGATCATCCATAACGCGGGACAGCCTGTGCCGGAAAAACATTCGGAGGATGTGCCCAACCTGATCCTGGGCGGTTTCATGGGCGTCGGCAAGTCTTCGACCGCGTTGAAAATCGCGCGCTATTCCGACCTCGAAGTCCTGGAGATGGATCAGATGATCGAGGAGCGGGAAGGCATGACCATCCCGGAGATCTTCGAAAAACACGGTGAAGCGTATTTCCGCAGGGCAGAAGCAGAGCTTTGCCGGGAAATATCAGAAAACAGCGGCATGGTTGTGTCCACCGGAGGCGGGACACTGATGAATCCGTCCAATGTGGAACTGCTGAAAAAGAACGGGCTGATTTTCATCCTGGAAGCTTCGCCGGATGTGATTTATGAAAGGCTGCGGAATGCTCCGGAAGAACGTCCGCTTCTGAAGGACCATATGAACCGGGGCTATATCTCCTGGCTGATGAAACAGCGCCAGAAAGCTTATCGCGCGGCAGCGGATGAAGTGCTCGATGTCAGCCGGATGACACCCGGCAGTGCGGCAGTGAAAATTCTTTCCCTGTGCGGCCTGATTCCCGGATGAGCAGTCGATCCATCCGCCTTCTGCAGGATGGACGGCGGACTGTTTTTCTGCTGGAACAGGAGCTTCCTGGCCGGAGATGGATATGGAATGAAGATCCCTGTGATCTGTCCCGGAAAAGATTACAGACAGATGAAAAAGATGCGGAAGCACGAAAATCTGTTCGACAAGCTTGAAAAAAATCCTGATTTAGAGTATAGTTACAATGATTACAGTAAATACAGATACTGCTCTTTGCCGGAACAGACGGATGACGGGGCAGTATAAAATACTGAAACCGGGGGTGTGATGATGGAATTTTCACATGTACCGGTCCTGTTCCATGAAACCATTGACTCTCTGTCAGTCAGGCCGGATGGTGTCTATGTTGACGGCACACTCGGCGGGGGTGGTCACTCGGAAGGGATCTGCTCCAGACTGGGACCTGACGGAATCCTTATCGGCATAGACCGTGATACTGACGCGCTCAGGGCGGCGGCAGAACGGCTAAAGGATGTCAGGTGCCATACTGTTTTTGTTCATGGAAATTACACAGATATTAAAGAAATTCTGAAAAACGAGGGCATATCTGCCGTAGACGGCGTGGTGCTTGATCTTGGAGTCTCCTCTTTTCAGCTGGATGAGGCAGAACGGGGATTTTCCTATATGCATTCCGCGCCTCTTGATATGAGGATGGACCGCAGTGCGTCCTTTTCTGCGTATGATGTGGTCAATGGATACAGCAGGGAGGAACTGACCAGGATTATCCGTGAGTATGGCGAAGAAAAATGGGCGTCGCGTATCGCTTCGTTTATTGTACAGGAGCGATCCCAGGCCCCTGTGGAAACGACAGGACAGCTGACGGAGATCATTAAGAAAGCGGTGCCGGCATCGGCCCGCCGCCAGGGACCCCATCCCGCGAAGCGGACTTTTCAGGCGATCCGGATTGAAGTGAATGATGAACTGGGAGGGCTGCGGAACGCGGTGGAGTGTCTGCCGGAGGTACTGCTTCCGGGAGGCAGGCTCAGTATCATTACATTCCATTCTCTCGAAGACAGAATTGTAAAGCAGCAGTTTCAGAAGGGAGAAAATCCCTGTGTCTGCCCGCCGGGCCTGCCGTGTGTATGCGGTAAAGTCCCGGTACTCAGGAGAGTCTCGAAAAAGCCAGTACTTCCGTCAAAGGCGGAACTGGCGGCAAATCCGAGAGCGCGCAGCGCGAAACTCAGGGTGGCGGAGAAACTGCAGGAAAGGCCGGAGTGATCCGGCTGAATCATTGAATCAGGAACTGTAACAGGATGGAATGTATTCAGGTATTCTGTTACGTTTCCCTAGCTGGAGGAAAGAACGTTGGCTGCTGAAGGACTGCAAAATTACGAAGAAAATTACCGGAAATACGGCGTGGATCTTGCTCCGGAAGTCACCAGCGAGGAACTTCGGAAAAGAGCGGCGCAGAGAACCGGGAACCAGAAAAAAAAACGGGTGAAGGCCAGTGACCGGGTCATGATTCTGATTCTGATCATTGCTGTCGGAATCTGCGCGTTTGTGGCGATCTGCCTGGAGGCCTGGCAGTCGGATATCAACTACAGGATTTACGGACTGAATCAGAAAGCCGAAAAAATTACAGGAGAGATTGACAATCTCAATGTGAAACTGAATGGCTGGAATCAGCTGGATGAGATTGAATCCTACGCTGTCAGCAATTTCGCGCTGACGTATCCTGACCAGGATCAGTATGTATATGTTGTGGATCTCAAAGGGACCAGCGAGGTGAATGATTATGTCGAATCGCTGGCCGCGGAGCAGCGCGGCGCGGAGGTACAGAAAGATGTCACTCCGGCGGAAGCAGCGAGCCACCTGCTGGCCTGATACTGTTGAGCTGAAGATCATATGAGAAACCCAGAGGCGTCTCTGATTCTTTAAAAAGAAAGAAGAGATCGTCTCTTATTTTTTATATGCAGAGTCCACATGTTGATTTTGTAGTATAATAACTGTAATCTGTCTGTCACACAGATACAATAACTGGGAGAAAACGATGGCGGAACAAGATACCCGCAAACCTGTATCCGATATAAAGAAAAAGATCAAAAGCGGAAAATCCGAACCGGCGACACCGCTGACCAGGAAGAGGAGACTGATCTTCCTGTTCGGACTGTTTATGATTGGTTTTGTCATCCTTGCCGCCAGGCTCGGGTATATACAGGTGGTAAAAGCGGAAGATTATACATCGCAGGCAGTCTCCAAGCAGACGAAATCGATCCCGGTGACCTCCGAGAGAGGGACGATTTATGATGCCAATGGAAAAGCCCTGGCGATGAATGAAGCCGGATACATTGTATCAGCGGCTCCGGAAACAATCCGGGAACTGGAACAGAAAAACAAAGGCTATACCCGGAAGATGGCGCGGAAACTGGCGGAAATACTGACCGATCAGACGGCGAAGCAGATTCGCAAAAAACTGACCAGTTCCAGCAGATATGTCACGATTGAAAAATATGTCGACGAGGCCACTTACAAAAAACTGAAAAAACTCGTGGACGACAAGGTGGCGACAGGACTGCAGCTGGACAAAACCATGCGCAGGTACTATCCGCTGGGCGAGTTCGCGGCGCATGTCATCGGCATCACGAACGCCCAGAATACCGGCTCTTTCGGAATTGAACAGTACTATGACCAGTATCTTGCCGGAAAAGCGGGACGGATCGTCAGCAGTACGGACGCCAGCGGCAGGATGCTGAATGGAGGGATCCAGAAATATTACGCCGGTACAGAGGGGATGAATGTTGTTCTGACACTTGACGAGGTAGTACAGCATTATGTGGAAAACGCGCTGAAGGAAGTGCAGGCCAATACAAAGGCCGACCGGGTCATGGCCATCGCCATGAACCCGAAGACCGGCGCTGTATTGGGCATGGCGAATTATCCGGATTTCAATCTGAATGATCCGCGGACCCCGATCGACGAAGAAGAGCAGGAAGCCCTGAAAAATATGAATGACCAGGAAAAGGTAAATTACTGGAGCGGGACGATGTGGCGGAATCCGATGGTCAACGACACCTATGAGCCGGGATCACCGTTCAAATTGCTGACAACGTCCATGGCACTGGAAGAGGACCTGACCAATGTATCCGATACGTTTGTCTGTCAGGGCTCCATAACGGTGGCCGGACAGCCCCTGAACTGCTGGCGCTACTATCAGCCTCACGGGACAGAAACACTCGCGCAGGGGGTCGCCAATTCCTGCAACCCGGTCTTCGTGACGCTGGCCCGCAGGCTGGGGATCGACAGTTTTTATGATTATCTCACGCGTTTCGGATTTGATACCAGAACAGGGATCGACCTGCCGGGAGAAACCTCTGCCATTATCCAGAATCAGAAATCCATCGGTCCCGTAGAGCTGGCAACCATGTCCTACGGGCACGGGATCGCGGTGACCCCGATACAGCTGATCACGGCGCTGTGCTCCATCGGCAACGACGGGAAAATGATGAAACCGCGTCTGGTCGAGAAACTGACTGACTCGGAAGGGAACACTGTCATGGAATTCAAGCCGGAAGTCATCCGTCAGGTGGTGTCCCGTTCAACCTCAGAAGATGTCAGCCGGATGATGGAGGGCGTGGTACGGAACGGGACAGGGAGCGCCGCGTATATACCGGGGTACCGGATCGGCGGAAAAACAGGAACCGCGCAGAAGGTCGTCAACGGGAAATATACGGATTTTACGTATTCTTCGTTCTTCGCGATGGCGCCGATGGACAATCCGCAGTTCGCGGTGCTGTTTATCGTCGACTCTCCGAAGGGTGTCCACTATGGAAGCCAGACGGCAGGTCCGGGTGTGCATTCCATTATGAGCAACTGTCTGAAGTACCTCAATGTGACGCCGGTTTATACAGGAGGGGAAACGGCGGATGCCATTTCCACCGTCACGGTGCCGGATGTGACAGCGATGTCCTACAGCAGTGCCAGAAAGAAACTGAAGGAAGTGCAGCTGGAAGCGATCGCGTGCCCTGCGGGGACCGAGGACTTCCGTGTCGTAAAGCAGTATCCGGAGCAGGGATCACAGGTTGTCCCGGGAGACTCCATCTGTCTTTACGCGTATGAATAGAAGAAAGTACAGGTGAACATTATGAAATTATCAGATTTACTGGAAGGTACAGGAGCGGACGTTTCTGCCTGTCCGGCGGATCCGGAGATTTCCGGGATCAGTTATGACTCACGGAAAACGGCAGCAGGCGATCTCTTTGTCTGTGTCAAGGGCTTTCAGACCGACGGACACAAATACGTGAAAAGCGCGGTGGAGTCCGGAGCGGCAGCGGTCCTGGCGCAGGATCCGATGGAGGATCCCGGTGTTCCGGTTGTTTACGCGGCAGACACCCGTCACGGGCTGGCGGCTTCCTCCGCGAACCTGTTCGGGCATCCTTCGGATGATATGCTGATGTTCGGGGTGACCGGGACCAATGGAAAAACAACGATTACCTATCTGATCCAGTCCGTGATGAACGCGGCGGGACGGAAGTGCGGCGTGATCGGGACCATCGCCTATGTATATGGCGGCGTGAGCCATGAATCTTCCAATACTACGCCGGAATCCTATGAACTTCAGCGGATTTTCCACGAAATGAAGACAGAGGCCGGCATTGATGTCTGCGTGATGGAAGTTTCCTCCCACTCGCTGGCATTGTCGCGGACAGACTGTGTATCCTTTGATTATGGGATTTTTACCAATCTGACGGAGGACCACCTGGACTTCCACAAGGATTTTGAGGATTATTACAACGCGAAAAAGAAACTCTTTTATCAGACGGATAAAATGAATATCATCAATATTGATGATACTTACGGGAAACGCCTGTTCGGGGAACTCCGGAAGGATGGCAGGCCGGTGGTATCCTGTTCGGTTTATGATGATTCCGCGTACTATACGGTCAATGTACTGAAAGCTTCCCGGAAAGGTACCGAAGCGGAATTCTTCAGGGACGGGCAGAAACTGGGACGTCTGGTGATCAATACACCGGGGAAATTTTCGATTGCCAACGCGGTCTGCGCCGCGGCGGCAGCGCTGGAGGCCGGATTCCCATGGGAAACTGTCAGCGAAGGGATTGCCGCGATGAAAGGCGTGCCCGGAAGATTTGAAAGAGTTGAGAACAGCAGGGACATGACGGTCATCGTAGACTACGCGCATACCCCTGACGCTCTGGAAAAGGTGATTAAAACCGCCAGGGAGTTTACGGAGGGACGGATCATCACAGTGTTCGGCTGCGGTGGCGACAGGGACAGCGCGAAGCGCCCCCTGATGGGTCAGTCGGCAGGGACGCTGTCAGATTACTGCGTCGTTACCAGCGATAACCCGCGGACCGAGGTGCCGGAGGCGATCATCGAGGATATTCTTCCGGGAATCCGTGAAACCGGCTGTACCTTTGTGGTTGAACCGGACCGCCGCAGGGCGATCAAAAAGGCACTCCAGGAATACAGAACCGGTGATACGGTGATTATTGCCGGGAAAGGCCATGAAACTTACCAGATCATCGGTACTGTGAAGCAGCACTTTGATGACCGCGAAACAGCCATGCAGATCATGGAGCAGGAATTATAGGGACACAGGGTCGTAACGTGTGTGTCATCCTGAGCGGAGCGCAGCGACGTGAAGGATTTTTACAGGATTCTTCCTTCTTAAACCCGGAAGAACATGTTTTTTGAGTGGATGACATGATAGTAATATACAGGAGAAGCAGAATTTATGGATAGAATGACAGTCGCGAAAGTCGCGGAACTGGCCGGCGCGGAGCTGGTTTATGGTTCCGCGGACCGTGAAGTGGATAAAGTCGTAAGGGATTCCCGTGACGCCGTCAGCGGAAGCGTATTTTTTGCCCTGATCGGAGAAAACAATAACGGGCACCGTTATCTGGAGCAGGTGTATCAGAACGAGTGCCGTGTTTTTGTGATTTGCGAGGACCAGGCGCAGGAGGAACTTTCAAAGTATGAGGATGTATCTGTCCTGAAGGTGAAAAATACCCATCAGGCGATGTATACGATGGCGGAGCACTACCTGGCGCAGTTCGATATCCCGAAAATCGCCATCACCGGCAGCTCCGGAAAAACGACGACAAAGGATATGCTGTTCTGTATGCTTTCCTCCAAATACAGGACGGTCGCGAACCAGAAGAATTACAACAATGACATCGGTGTCTGCCTGACGGCTTTTGATGTGGACAGCACGACGGAAATCGCTGTTTTTGAGATGGGGATGAATCACGCGGATGAGATTCATTTGCTGGCAAAGATTGTCCGCCCGCAGATTGCAGGGATTACAAACGTCGGAAACGCACATATCGGAAACCTGGGCAGCCGCGAAAATATCATGAAGGCCAAGATGGAAATCACCGATTACATGGATGAAACCTCCACACTGGTCTATAATACGGACAACGATATGCTCGCGACACTCGCGGAGAAGGAGACTCCGTATCATAAGCTGGCCGTCGGATACAACGCGGAGCAGGACGGCGTCATCATGGTCATCCTCAACCAGAGCGGCGAAGAAGGCATCGTGGAATCCTCTCCGTCCGCTTCCGGTGAGGAAGGGATCACTTTCATCCTCCGCTATCAGGAGGAAAATATGATGTTCTACCTGGCAGTTCCGGGAGTTTACAACGCGTCCAACGCGGCTGTCGCGGTAGGATGCGCGCTGACAGCCGGCATGGATCTGGCGGACTGCTCCAACGCGATCATGAACCTGAAGCTGTCGGAAGACCGGATGAAGATCATGCGTTCCGGCGGGATCCGGATCCTGAATGATACCTACAATGCCAATCCGGCCGCCGCGGAAGCCGCGATCGATGTCCTCGCGTCAGTTTACGGGCAGAGGAGGGTCGCGATCCTGGCCGACATGCTGGAGCTGGGAGATCATTCGGAAGCACTTCACAGAGCAACCGGCGCGTACGCAGCGCAGAAAAAAATCGATGTTCTGATCACCATCGGATCCGAAGCGGCGTATATCGCGGATGAAGCGCGGAAACAGAGTGAAACGATACAGACATATTCCTTTAACTGTCATGAGGAATTTGAAAACCAGGCAGAGGAACTGATCGAATACGGTGATTCTGTACTGATCAAAGGATCCCACAGCATGCACATGGATCAGGTGGTGGATTTCCTCAAAAAGATGGGAACCATGATTGACAGAAAGGAGCAGGAGGATGAATAGTGAAGTCCGTCTGCTGGTTCTGTCCCTGGTCCTTTCCTTTGTAGTTACAGTGATAGCAGGTTATTTTGTCGTCCGTATCCTCAGAAAAAAGAATGCCGGTCAGAGTATCCGGGAGGAGGGCCCGGAATCCCATAAGTCGAAAGCGGGAACACCGACAATGGGCGGTTTCATGTTCCTCATTGGCATCGTGGTGACCAGCTTCGGCATGAGCCTGGCGGTCCATCACCGGCTGACGGCGGACATTGTGATCCTGACCGTTTCATTATTGCTGTGCGCGCTGATCGGTTTCTCAGACGATTTTGTAAAAGTCATTAAAAAGCGGAATCTCGGCCTGACGGCGAAGCAGAAACTCCTGTTCCAGATTGTGATCGCGGCTGTGATCGCGGTGTATCAGTCCAGAGTGTCGGATTACGGGACTTCGCTGTATATCCCGATTGTGAAAACCTGGCTGGATCTTGGGGTGCTGTATATCCCGTTCGTGATCTTTGTGCTGGTAGCCATGACCAACGCGGTCAATCTGAACGACGGGCTGGACGGGCTGGCCGGCGGCTGTGTGGGCATGGTCGCCATGTTCCTGGCGCTGATGGCGCTGCGTTTCGGCAATCACGATACCCTGATCTATACGGCAGCGGTTGCCGGCGGATGTGCCGGTTTCCTGGTTTACAATCATCATCCGGCGAAGGTGTTTATGGGAGACACTGGTTCCCTGGCTCTTGGCGGGGCACTGGCAGTCGCCGCGGCCATGATGCATATTGAACTGATCCTGGTGATCGCGGGCATGACGTTTGTACTGGAAGCGCTTTCGGTGATCATCCAGGTGGGGGTCTTCAAAATGACGAAGGATCCGGCCACGGGAGAAGGCAGGAGAGTCTTCGCGATGGCACCTTTGCATCATCACTTCGAGAAAGGCGGATGGAGAGGTAAAAAAGAAGAAGCCTGGAAGGAAACAAAAGTAGTGGCATTTTTCTGGGCCTGGACACTGATCTTCTGTGTCATCGCCTGGTTCATGATGTAGTGCGCGAATGAGAAAGAAAGGCAGGATGGATTATGGCAGCTAAGAAAGCAGAGGGTCTGAAGGCTCTGGTGGTCGGTCTGGGAAAATCCGGACGCGCGGCAGCAGATATGCTGTATTCATGCGGCGCGACCGCGGACCTTTATGACGCGGCCAGGTCGGAAGCAGCCGTGAAACTGGCGGAAACCGGCGACGCGAGGATCAGTTTCGGTGACAGGCCGAGTAATGTAAAAGGGTATGATATGCTGGTCCTGAGTCCTGGCGTACCTCCGGAAAAGGAGTTTGTCAGAGAAGCGGCAGAGGATGGCGCGGAGATTATCGGCGAGCTGGAACTGGCTTACCGGTACGGCCGTGGAAAATACATCGCCATTACCGGGACAAACGGCAAAACAACGACAACAACACTGACCTATGAGATTTTCAAGGAAAGCGGCTTTCACGCGGAGCTGGCCGGCAATATCGGTATTCCGGTAGCCTCCCGCGCGATGTACAGTATGGATGATACGTACCTGATCACGGAATGCAGCAGTTTTCAGCTGGAAACGACCAGGGAATTCCGCCCTTCCGTCTCAGCGATCCTTAATCTTACGCCGGATCATCTCGACCGCCATAAGAATATGGAAAACTACATCGCCGCGAAAGCGAAGATTTTCGCGAACCAGACCAGGGACGACTATTTCGTTTACAACGCGGATGATGAGCTGACCGTTGCCCTGGTTGATTCCTGTCCGGCCAGAGCTGTACCGTTTTCTTCATCGAAAGAACTGACGGAAGGCGCTTTTGTCAGGGACGGGAAAATTATATTCCGCCTCGATGGAAAAGAGTCTGAAATCTGCGGTGTGGATGAAATCCGGATCCCCGGTGAGCACAATCTCCAGAATGTGCTGGCGTCAGTGGCCATGGCCTGCTGTGCCGGCGCGGAACCGGCCAGAATCGCTTCCGCGGTCCGTAAATTCAGGGGTGTTGAACATCGTATGGAAGACTGCGGTACGATCCGCGGTGTCAGATATATCAATGATTCCAAAGGAACCAATCCGGACGCGGCGATCAAGGCGATCCAGTCGTTTGACCGTGTCATCCTGATTGCCGGCGGCTATGACAAGAAGAGCTCTTTTGACTCATTTACCGCCGCTTTTGAAGGACATGTCCGGGCACTGGTACTGATCGGCGTTACCGCGCCGCAGATCCGGGAAGCCGCGGAGAAGCGCGGATTTACGAATATTTATGAAGCTTCAGGGATGAGTGAAGCGGTCTCCAGATGCGCGGAACTGGCGGAGCCCGGCGATACGGTTCTCCTTTCTCCTGCATGCGCGAGCTGGGATATGTACCCGAATTTTGAGGCGCGGGGGCGTGATTTCAAGAGTCAGGTCAGTGCGCTGAAACAGTGACTCTTCATGGTATCCGGAAGCAGCGTTTCTCAATGCCGGCAGGCCGTGAAGTCAGGAACTGTCTGAAACAGATGATCTCTGCTCATGAATCATCATATACATCGCAGTTTTCGTGTGATTTGATTCCGTGAGCGTACTGGAAGAAACAGAGGATATTATGGCGGAAACAGATAATGCTGCTGCGGTTCAGGCGAATCCTGGAGTCGTAAAGCGAACTGCTAAAAAGAAAAAGAAAAAAGAAAAACCGGGATCAGGGGATTTTGTGCTGACAGCGCTGGTCTTTGGCCTGACAGTTTTCGGCATTCTGATGATATTCAGCGCGAGCTATTATACCGCGATCAACAATACCGCGATTCACGGGGAAGTCCTTTCCCCGGTGACGCCGTATACCTATTTTGTAAAACAGTTGATTTTCGCGCTGGGCAGCGGTATGATCTGTATCCTGCTGGCGGCCATGGATTATCACGTGCTGATCAGATTCACCGTTCCCATTTATGTGATAACCGTGATCCTGACGGCACTGACGCATGTGCCGGGGATTGGCGCGACGGTCAATAACGCGTCACGCTGGATTGATGTCGGTCCGATCAACATTCTTCCCGGAGAGCTTGTGAAACTGTCCGCGATTCTCCTGTGTGCCTGGTGGGTGACAAAGGGGGATCACCAGAACCTGGAGTTTGTCCACTGTCTGCTCCCGCTGGCCCTGATGTACCTGCCGCCGGTTGTACTGGTATATATTCAGCCAAGTACGACGACAGCGGCGACCATTGTGCTGATCATTGTCGGGATTCTGTTCGTAGCCGGGATTAAGATGCGGTATGTTGTATCCGTTTTTACGGCGGGCGTCCTGGCAGTCCTGATCCATATGCTGACCTCCGGGGGAGGATACCGCAGTTCCAGGATCAGTTCCTTCCTGGATCCTTTCGCGGACGCGCAGAAATCCGGCTATCAGGTAGTACAGGGGATCTACGCGCTTGCCTCCGGAGGACTGAAAGGTCTGGGACTGGGGAACAGTGTCCAGAAAAAACTGTATCTTCCGGATCCCCAGAACGATTTTGTCCTGGCAATCATCGGAGAAGAACTCGGTTATATCGGACTGCTGGTCCTGATGGCGGTCTATATGGTTCTCATCTGGCGGTGTGTGCTGATTACGTTAAAGGCTCCCGATATGCTCGGAATGCTGATCGCTTCCGGAGTTACGATCATGCTGGCACTGCAGGTCCTGCTGAATATCATGGTTGTCACGTCACTGATGCCTCCGACGGGAGTCGCGCTTCCGTTTGTCAGTTACGGAGGGACGGCGATCCTTCTTTTCCTGAGCGCGATGGGCATCATGATCAATATTTCGCGGCAGGGACAGCATCCCGGAAACGGATAACAGCATATCAGAGAATCAGTGAATACAGGGAACTGTGCGCGAATAACCTTTTCGTTATGCATGGTTCTCAGGATCGGGGGTTCGTACAGGAACCTGAAGGATGGAGCAAGAATCATAATGAAAGTAGTCATGAGCGGCGGCGGAACCGGAGGACATATCTATCCGGCAATCGCGATCGCGGAAGAAATCAGAAGAAGACACCCTGACGCGGAGATCCTTTTTGTAGGGACCGAGCGGGGGATGGAAAAAAAGATTGTACCGGCCAGTGGATTTCCGATCCGGTATATTACTGTCAGCGGATTTGACCGCAGGCATCTTACAAAAAACGTAAAAGTACTGAACGATCTGAGAAAAGGGATGAAGGAAGCAAAAAAAATCCTGCAGACCTTCCGCCCGGATTATGTCATCGGTACCGGAGGCTATGTCTGTGGTCCGGTGGTCCGCTCCGCGTATCAGCTGAAAATCCCCTGCTTCATTCATGAACAGAACGCGTTTCCCGGACTGACCAATAAACTTCTCAGCAAACATGTCGACCGGATCTTTCTGGCCTTTGACGATGCCAGGAAATTTTTCAAAGTAAAGAATGAGCCGGTGACGACCGGGAATCCGGTCCGTCATGCCTTCGTGGAAACTGACCGGGAAGCGTCCCGGCAGAAGCTTGGTATCCGACCGGACGAATTTGTAATTCTCGGATTTGGCGGCAGTCTGGGCGCGAAATGCATTAACGATGTGATGCTCAATGTCGCGGAGCGTTTCGCGGGCAGGCAGGATGTCCGGATTTTCTTTGCCACTGGCCGCGGATACTATCAGTCGATTATGGAAGGCAGGCATCCGGAGACAAATCATATCACGTATCTGGAGTATATCGATGACATGCCGGTGTATCTGGCTGCCTGTGATGTGGCGGTTACCCGCTCAGGGGCGCTGACGGTATCGGAAATCACGGCCTCCGGAAGAGCGTCGGTTATGATCCCTTCTCCGAATGTGACCAGCAATCACCAGTATTTCAACGCGAAGGTGGTGGCGGACCGGGGAGGCGCGGTTCTGATTGAGGAAAAAGACCTAACGGAAGGACAGGTGGCTGCTGTCATCGAAGAACTGATGACAGACAGGGAGCATCTCCTTTCCATGCAGAAAGCCGCGGCTTCCCTGGGCAGGACGGACGCCGCCCGGGTGATCTGTGATACAATAGGAATCTGAAAAGTATAGCTGATGACGGTGAAGGATATGGGTGATGTACAAAGACCTGACGGAACAGATGGATACAGAACCGTTTCTGAAGAGTATATGGTATATTCTGAAGGGCAGCCAGACGGAATCCCTGAAGAAAACCGGATCCCTCAGGAGATGGAAAAGAATCTGAGCGGAAAAAAAACGGCCAGGACATCTGCTTCCGGAAAATCCCCGAAAAAGAAAAAAAAGAAGAAGAAAAAACGGAAAAGTGAAACAGAACAGGAACGGCGCCGGAAAATCGAAAAGAGAATCAGGAGAAAAGCAGTCCGGAAAAAGATCGGAAAGATGCTTCTGATTCTGCTGCTGTTCCTGGCCCTGGCAGGGATCGCGGTTTATCTCTTTTTTTCGTCATCGGTATTCCTCGTCAGCGAAATCGCGGTGAATCATAATACCCTGAAATCCGATAAACAGATTATCCGTGAATCCGGCCTGAGGATCGGGCAGAATATTTTCAGATTCAAAGGCAGTGAAGTCAGGAAAATCATCCTCAAAGAGAACCCGTATATCTCGGATGTCCGGATTGACAGAAAACTGCCGAACCGGATCATCCTGACGGTGAAAGAACATACCCCTGTCGCCGCGGTGAAGTATAAAGGAAAGTACCTGATCCTGGATGCCGGCGGAAAAGTCGTCGGGATTGAGAAAACACAGATTACGGCGACCCGGCTGACAGGAGTGGAAGTGACGCGATATACGATGGGGAGGGTACCGGTTGTCCATAATACCGCGCTTCTGGAGGAATCCCTGAAACTGATCGGCAAGGTGAATGACACCGGCCTGTTCTTTAAAAAGCTGGATGTCAGCTCAACGCTGATCGTACACGGCTACATTACAGACGATCTGCAATGTACGGGGGAAACAGAAGATATTATCGAAAACCTCGAAGGGATCAAAGCCATTGTTTATGATCTGGGCCAGAAGAATACGATGAAAGGGACGATTTATGTAGGAAAAGAAGGCTACGCGACGTTCAGTCCCGTGTCAGGGAAGCAGACGGATTCTTCTTCGCAGAAATCAGAGTCGGAGTAGCATGTTACCGCAGATGTTACAGTTCTGTGTCCGGCCGGAATCATATGAGAAAACGCTTCTTAATAGCAGTATCACAGTTTTGGGGACAGCCTTTTGAAAACGCACAACGTTTTGAAAAGGATCCCCAAAACAAAATGAACAATTACCCGATGAACAGCGTCAGCTGTGAATCGCAGGCAGGCTGATGCAAAGGTGACCCACGACTGCCTGCAGGAGTGGCGGGCTGCCGACAGTACAGTCTTACCTGATGCAGCGTTTTTCCGGAATTAAACTGGCCGATCGGTGAATCGTAACTCGCGGATACGCGTACACAACAGGAACAATTTTATAATATTGCGAATAAATGTACGATATGATAAAATGAAAAATATTATACAGCGGGAGGTACGCTAATGTTGCAGTTTGAAGTAAGCGAAGCTGATAATGCGCATATCATCGTCATTGGTGTAGGCGGCGGCGGCGGAAACGCAGTCAACCGGATGATCGAGTCAGGCATGGGCGGAGTATCGTTTGTGGCAGTCAACACAGACCTGCAGGCGCTGAAAGCTTCAACAGCCGAGACAACCATTCAGATCGGCGAAAAGCTGACGAAAGGTCTTGGCGCCGGAGCGAATCCGGAGATAGGGACAAAAGCTGCCGAAGAAAGCATTGAAGAAATCGGTCGCATTTTTGACGATATCGATATGGTTTTCATTACGGCAGGTATGGGCGGTGGTACAGGCACAGGGGCAGCTCCTGTCATTGCCAGAGCAGCCAGAGAAAGAGGCATACTGACAGTAGGTGTCGTGACCAAACCATTTTCATTTGAAGGCAAAAGACGCAGGGATTACGCGGAACTCGGGATTGAGTACCTGAAAGAATACGTAGATTCCCTTGTTGTCGTCCCAAATGACAAACTTCTCGAAATCGCGGATAAAAATACGACGATGCGCGAGGCGTTCGTCATGGCGGACGATGTCCTGAGACAGGGTGTCCAGGGCATCACAGATCTGATCAGTGAAGTCGGTAACATCAACCTCGATTTCGCGGATGTCAAGACGGTTATGAGCAACAGAGGCATCGCTCATATGGGAATTGGCACAGGTACAGGCGAGAACCGGGTGGTCGACGCGGTCAAAGGCGCGATTGGCAGTCCTCTTCTCGAAACCTCCATCGATGGCGCGAAAGCGATCCTGTTCAACATCATGGGCGGATACGATCTCGGTATGCTGGAGGTTAACGAAGCAGCGGATCTTGTACAGAAAGCTGCTGCCCGTGACGCGAATATTATCTTTGGTACTTCCATCAACGGCGATCTGGGAGATGAGATCAGAGTAACCGTGATCGCGACAGGTTTTGAAGACCTGGACAACGATCCGGTAATGGGCGCGATCAGCAGTGACGGGAACGAAAGTGCGGCTCCCGTAGCACCGCAGAACGAGAGCGTTCCGGAGGAATTTCCCCAAAAGGCAGAGCCTGAACAGCCAGTTCGGAAGGAACCGGAAGATGATGAACCATTAGATGTACCTGATTTCCTGAAAAACGCCGCGGCAAAACTCAGAAACTGATCGATGATCAACGTAAAGCCGGTTTAGACCGGCTTTTTTTGACTTGAATATATAAGATATTGCGAAACATTGGAGGAAAGAAACACACATGATACTTGATGAATTAGAGGCCATTCGCAAAGACGCGGAAGAGTCCTTTGAAAAGGCCGGTTCTACAGAAAATGTCGAAGAACTGAGAATCAAATATCTCGGAAAAAAGGGCGCTCTGACCAAAATACTCCGCTCGATGGGAAAACTCAGCCCGGAAGAACGTAAAAATGTCGGACAGAGAGCAAATGAAATCCGTAACGGTATCGAAAAGTTCATTGATGAGAAAACCACAGAACTGAAAAAACATCAGGCCGCGATGAAATTCCGCGCGGAAGCGCTGGATGTCACCGCTCCGGGAAGGATCCCGAAACTGGGCGCGGAGCATCCGGTGACAAAGACCATCGATGAGATGACCAGGATTTTTATGAATATGGGATTCTCCCTGACAGAAGGACCGGAAGTCGAAACCGTCTTCATGAACTTTGACGCGCTCAACGCGGGGCCGAATCATCCTTCCAGGGATATGACCGACACCTTCTATATTACGGACAAAACACTGCTGCGGACACAGACTTCTCCTGTACAGGCCAGGACCCTGCTGACTAAGAAGCCTCCTCTCAAGATTATCTCTCCGGGCAGAGTCTACCGCTGCGATACGCCGGACGCGACACATTCCCCTGTCTTCCATCAGGTGGAAGGTCTGGCAGTAGGAGAAGGTATCACCATGGCGGACCTCAAAGGCACGCTCAGCGAATTCGCCAGACAGATGTTCGGACCGGATACAAAGACGAAGTTCCGGCCGCATCATTTCCCGTTTACGGAGCCAAGCGCGGAGGTGGATGTTTCCTGCTTCAAGTGCGGGGGAGAAGGCTGCAGGGTCTGCAAGGGCAGTGGCTGGATCGAAATCCTCGGATGCGGGATGGTCCATCCGAACGTACTGAAGGTTGGCGGAATCGATACAGAAAAATACACCGGCTTCGCGTTCGGGATCGGCGTGGAGCGGATCGCGATGCTCAAATACGAAATCGATGACATCAGACTGTTCTATGAAAACGATGAGCGTTTTCTGAAGCAGTTCAGGTAGAGCGTGTGAGGTGTAGAGAATGTTAGTATCAGTAAACTGGTTAAAAGATTATGTGGACATCGATGTACCTGTCAGTGAATTCTGTGACAGGATGATTCTTTCCGGATCCAATATCGAAACGGTGGAGAAAACCGGTGATTCTTTTTCAAAAATACAGGTAGGAAAAATCGTCAGAATTACCCCGCATCCCAATGCGGATAAACTGGTAGTCTGCCAGCTGGATGTGGGAGAAGAAGAACTCCTGCAGATTGTCACCGGAGCGCCGAATGTATTCGAAGGCGCGACTGTGCCGGTCATCCGCAACGGCGGCCTGCTGCCGGATGGCACAAAAATCAAAAAAAGCAAACTGAGAGGGGAGACCTCCAACGGAATGCTCTGCTCCGCGGCGGAGATGGGCTATGATGATAAAGTGATCAGCCTGGATATCCGGGACGGCATCTGGATCCTGGATGACGACCTGACGCCGGGGATGGACATAAAGGAAGCACTGGGACTGGAAGACAGTGTCGTGGATTTCGAGATCACCCCGAATCGTCCGGACTGCCTTTCCATGATCGGCATGGCGAGGGAAGCGGCAGCTGTGTTCGGCCATACACTGAAGTATCCGGAAACCAGCGCGGAAAACGAAGAGGGCGATGTCAGGGACTACGTCAGCGTTGAGATCCGGAAGCCGGATCTCTGTCCGAGATATACGGCGCGTGTCATCAAAGACGTAAAGGTGGGACCGTCCCCGTGGTGGATGCAGAAGCGTCTGATGCACGGTGGCATGAGGCCTGTCAACAATATCGTCGATATAACGAATTTTGTCATGATGGAATATGGCCAGCCGCTGCACGCGTTCGATATCAGCAGTGTCGCCGGCGGAAAGATCATCATTGATACCGCGAATGACGGAGAACATTTTACAACACTCGACGGGACCGAACGCGAACTGGACAGCTCCATGCTGATGATCCACGATGCCGGGAAATCCATCGCGGTGGCAGGGGTCATGGGAGGACTCAACTCCGAAATCACTCCGGATACCAGTACCGTCATCCTGGAATCCGCGAACTTCAATGGGGACTCTGTCCGGCTGACTTCCAAGAAGCTGGGCCTCCGGACAGAAGCTTCCGGAAGATATGAAAAGGGGATCGACGCGAATCTCTGCAGCGAAGCGGCGGACCGGGTCTGCCGCCTGATTGAGCAGCTGGGCTGTGGTACGGTAGTTGGCGGCATCGTTGACGAGTATCCGGAAGTCAGTGAGCCGAAGCCGCTGGATGTCCGGGTATCGAGAATCAATCATATTCTCGGCACAGATCTGTCCGGTGAGGAAATGACCCGGATTTTCACAAGCCTGGAAATGGAAGCCGTACAGAATGAAGATGTGATCCGGGTCATTCCGCCGACGGTACGTCAGGATCTCCTGATCGAAGAAGATTACGCGGAGGAAGTCGCGCGTATGTATGGTTATGACCGGCTGCCGGAAACGCTGGCTGCCGGAGGCGCTGCCGCTGCCATGACCACAGAGGAAACCATCCGTCAGCAGGCCAGGGCGATCCTGAACGCCTATGGTCTGGACGAGATCCTCACCTATTCCTTCGTGAGCCCGACCAGTATCGAGAAGGTCAATGTGTCTGAGAATGACCTCATGCACCGGAATTTTGTAAAGATCATCAATCCGCTGGGAGAGGAAAACAGTGTCATGAGAACGATGCTGATCCCGAACATGATGGATGTTCTTTCGAAAAATTACGCGCAGGGCAATAAAAAAGTCGGCATGTTTGAGATTGGGAGGATCTTTAATGATTCCCATATTAACTGTGACGGACAGCCTGCGGAGGCCGAAGATCTCTGTATCGCGTTCTACGGCGGAAAAGGAGATTTCTATACCTTAAAGGGATATGTCCAGGGTCTGCTGGACAAACTGGGGATTCCGGATGTTGAGTACCGGCCGGAAAAAGGACTGGCAACCTATCATCCGGGCAGATGCGCCAATATTATCGCCAACGGAGAACTGATCGGTACGATGGGTGAGATCCGTCCGGATGTTTCAGAACGGTACGGCATTGATGAAGACGTATATCTCTGTGAGTTACTGTTTACAGCGATTATGAGACAGACGGATACGGAATTTGTCTATAAACCGCTTCCGAAATATCCGGCAGTTACGAGAGATATCGCGGTACTGGTCGACGAAGAAGTCACCATCGCTGAGATGGAACGGATCATTACCGAAAAGGGTGGCAGCATCCTGGAAAGTGTTTCCCTGTTCGATGTCTACAGAGGGAAACAGATTGAAGAAGGAAAGAAGAGTGTCGCGTTTGCTCTTGTCTACAGAGATCCGGACAGAACACTCAAGGATGAAGAAGTCACGCAGCAGCAGGAGAATGTGATTGCCGGTCTTGAGAAGGAATGTGGCGCGGAACTCAGAAAAATGTAGCGGAAAATATTCTGACGGGAGGGGTATATCTGTATGACGGATAATAACAGAGCTATTGTGAAAATTTACGGACAGCAGTATACAATTGCAGGTACTTCGTCCAGTGAAGATATGGAACGTGTCGCAGGGTATGTAGACGATCTCATGTATAAACTCGCGAAGAATCAGCCCTCCCTTTCGACTCTTTCGCTGGCGGTCCTGACTGCTGTCAATGTGGCAAATGAATATTTCGAGACACTGAAGCTGAACCAGTCGCAGCAGGATCAGATCGATAAAATGAAGGAAGATGCCGAGCGTTATTCCGCCTTATGGGAGGACGCGAAGGCCAGTCTTCTGAAATATCAGGATGAAACGAAAAACGGAGTGGAGCAGCTCCAGGAACTGCAGCGGATCTTCAATATGAAAAATGAAGAACTGGAGCAGGTAAAAGAAGCGCTGAAGATCATGACCGCCAGATGCGAGGAAGCGGAAAACCAGCTCCGCGAAGCCCCGGCGAACGGAGCTGCTCCGCAGCAGTCCGCGTCCGGCACGCCTGATCAGCCAGTAAAACAGACAGAGGAATGTGAAGCGCTGCAGAAGAAAGTGGAAGACCTCGAAGCGCAGCTGAAAAAAGTCAGGAAGAACGAAAAGAATGAATCCCGCACACTTGCTGACTTCAGGGACAAATATAAGGAACTGGAAAACAGCTTCTTCGATATCCAGATGGAGAACATTACGCTCAAAAATGAACTGGATGAACTGAGAAAGAAGCAGTAGGTAACAGGATCATCCATATGAACGAAAGAGTTTACAGAATTCTGGAATTTGATAAAGTAAAAGATATCCTCAGGACTTACGCGAAATCCCCGATGGGAGCTGATCTCATCGGGGAACTTGTACCACTGACGAAAACACACGAGATCCGGGAGCGGCTGAACGAAACCGATGAAGCGGTCCGTGTCGTGCTCGCGAAGGGGAGCCTGCCCCTCGGCGGTCTTTATGATATTAAAAGAAAAGTCCGTTACGCGGAAAAAGGACGTGTCCTGGAGATGCAGGAACTTCTGGAAGTGGCATCCAGCCTCCGCGTGGCGGAGGAAGTCCGGGAGTATCTCAGAGACACTGCGTTACCGGACATCCCGCTGCTCCGGGAGTACATGAGTTTCCTGACGGAAGTCCCGGCGCTTTCCGACCGGATCACCCGGAGTATCCTGAGCGCGGAGGAAATGGCGGACAGTGCCAGTCCCGCGCTCCGGAACATCCGCAGGAGCATGGCCCGTCAGCGTCAGGAAGCCAGGGACCGGATCGCCGCGATGATCAGTTCCCGCGCGTATCAGAATATGCTGCAGGATACGGTGATCACCGTGAGGGACGGCCGTCCGGTGATTCCGGTGCGGCAGGAATACCGCTCAAGTGTACCGGGCATCGTCCACGATACGTCCGCTTCCGGAGCGACGCTGTTCATAGAACCCCAGGTTGTGGTGGATATCAATAATAAGATTCGTGAGCTGGAGGCAGAAGAACGGGAAGAAATGATCCGGATTCTGACAGAGTTGTCAGCGGAAACCGGCCGCAGGGCAAGAGATCTGATCCGTAACCAGAAATACCTGACCCGTCTGGACCTGATCTTCGCGAAAGCAGCGATGTCTGTGGACTACGGCTGCCTGGCGGCGGAAATCAGCACCGACGACTGCCTGGAGATCCGTCAGGGGCGTCATCCCCTGATTGACAGGGAAAAAGTCGTGCCACTGGATATCCGCGCGGGGGATCAGTACAGAACCCTGGTCATTACCGGCCCGAATACCGGCGGTAAGACCGTCGCCCTGAAAACAGCGGGCCTGCTCATGCTCATGAACCAGGCAGGGATGCATATCCCGGCCGGGCCGGGTACGACGCTGCCGGTCATGAAACAGATCTTCGCGGATATCGGCGACGAGCAGAGCATTGAGCAGAGCCTTTCAACCTTCTCATCCCATATGAAACGGATCGTGGAGATTTCGTCACAGGCGGATGCCCGTTCTTTTATCCTGATTGACGAGCTGGGTGCCGGCACGGATCCTTCCGAAGGCGCGGCACTGGCAGTAGCGATCCTGGAACATCTGGCTTCAAAAGGCTCCCTCATTTTCGCGACGACCCACTACAGCGAAGTCAAAAAATATGCCATGAGTACGGACGGGGTGGAGAACGCGTCGATGGAATTCGATGTGGAAAAGCTCAGCCCGACCTACCGGATGATCATCGGGATCCCGGGCAAATCCAACGCTTTTGAGATAGCCCGCAAGCTGGGACTGGAGGAATCAGTCATTGAAAACGCGGCAGGCAGGATCAACGCCGATGAGGCGAAGCTGGAAGACCTGATCGGTGAGATTGAGCAGGAACGCAGGGAAGCTCAGAGGGAACTGGAGGAAGCGCGCAGGCTGCGTGACGAACTGACCCGTCAGGAAGCAGAATTACAGGCACGGATCGCGCAGCAGGAGGAAAAAAGCCGCAGGATTCTGGAAAAGGCCAGACAGCAGGCCAGTGACACGATCGCGGAAACACGCCAGTTTTCGGAAGAAATGAAAAAAGAACTCCGTCAGCTCCGGAAAGCGACGCCTGACCGTAAGAATACTTCCAGGGAAATCGAGATCCGCAGGAAAATCCGGGAGAAGACCGATCAGTACCGAGAACGGTATGAGGCGCCACCGGTCGAAAACACCCATCCGGCGAAACGCAGTGAAATACGGATGGGCGACCGTGTCAATGTCGTAAGTCTCGGAAAAAAGGGGATCGTCGCCGGTCTGCCGGATGATCATGACGAGATCATGGTACAGATCGGGATCATGAAGATGCGGATGCCACTGGCGGACATCGCGATCATCGATGAGCACGGAGTGCAGAAAACATTTGAAAAAACACATTACGGACGGATGTACCGGAATAAATCCATGTACATTTCACCGGAAATCAATGTGATCGGGAAACGTCTGGACGAGGCGCTTCCTGAGGTTGACAAATATCTGGATGACGCCTATATGGCAGGGCTGTCCCAGGTTTCCATCATACACGGAAGAGGTACCGGAGCGCTGAAAAACGGCCTCCGGGATATGTTCCGAAAACACAGGGACGTGGAATCCTTCACGTCCGCTTCCTATGACGGGGGCGGAGAAGGAGTCACGATCGTAACGCTGAAAAGTACATGAGGAATCATTACGGGAGCATCGCGGAAACCGGTGCTCCTGTATGGGAACGGTTACGGAATCCGCCGCGCGGACGGCACAGAGTGTTTCATCAGAATGTGACAGTCCGGAAACCGGCAGATGCAGCAGGACTTCGTGAAAGTTCCCGGTTCCGGGCGGAGGAATCAATGGAAAATCAGAAAAAACAGCTCGCTGAAACACTGGCGGGCGTACTGGAAAATATTACAGCAGACGAGATCGGGAAACTGATCGAAACCCCTCCTGACAGTTCGATGGGAGATTTCGCGTTCCCGTGCTTTAAACTGGCAGCGCTTTACCGGAAGGCTCCGCAGAAGATCGCGGAAGAAACCGCGGAAAAACTTCAGGGGACCGAAGGGTATTCGGAGATCCGGAATGTCAACGCGTATGTCAATTTCTTCATGGACCGGGCAGCGACTTCTTCATCAGTGATCTCGGAAGCCATCGAAAAGGGAGAAAACTACGGAAACAGTGATCTTGGGGCGAATCGTCCGGTCATCGTGGAATTTTCTTCCCCGAATATCGCCAAGCCGTTCCATATCGGCCACCTGCGCAGTACGGTCATCGGCAACTCCATGGCGAAGATCTACAAAGCACTGGGCTATGATGTCATCCGCATCAATCATCTGGGGGATTACGGCACACAGTTTGGAAAGATGATCGTCGCCTACCGCAGATGGGGCAATGAGGAAGAGGTCCGGAGCGAACCGATCAAAACGCTTCTGAAGTACTATGTCCGTTTCCATGACGAGGCAGAGAAAGATCCTTCCCTGGAAGATGAGGCGAGAGCGACCTTTACTAAGCTGGAGCGCGGAGAAAAAGAAGAAGTCGAGCTCTGGCAGTGGTTCCGGGAAGAAAGTCTGAAGGAATTCTCCTATGTCTATGATATGCTCGGGATCGAGTTCGATTCTTACGCGGGAGAGAGCTTTTACTCGGATAAGATGGACCGGGTTGTCGACATGATGCAGGAAAAGGGGCTGTTAAAAGAATCCGAAGGCGCCATGATCGTCGATCTGGAGGAATATGGCATGCCGCCGGCCCTGATCCGGAAGAGTGACGGTTCCACCCTTTATATTACCAGGGATATCGCGGCGGCGATCTACCGTAAGGAAACCTACGACTTCTACAGGAATATTTATGTCGTTGCTTCCCAGCAGAACCTGCATTTTAAACAGTGGTTCAAAATCATTGAACTGATGGGCTTTGACTGGGCGGATCAGTGCGTCCATGTACCGTTCGGCATGGTCAGCCTGGAAGACGGTACCATGTCCACCAGGCACGGCAAGGTGGTGTTCCTCCTGGATGTCCTGAATAAAGCCGTGGAGAAAACGCGTGAGATCATCGCGGAGAAAAATGTGCCGGCGGAAGATCTGGATCAGACTGCCCACGATGTCGGTGTCGGAGCGGTCATGTTCCAGGAACTTTCCAATAACATGATCAAGGACTACACGTTCTCATGGGATAAGGTACTGAATTTCGACGGTGAAACGGGTCCTTATGTTCAGTACACCCACGCGAGATGCGCCAGCGTCATCCGTAAGGCAGGGGAAGACGCGGATGCCATCCTGACCGGGCAGGTAAAACCGGATCTGTCGCTGACCGGAAGCGATGTGGTCTATGAACTGGTCAAAGCGATCGGACGCTTCCCGTCTGTCGTCAGAGAGGCGGGGGAACGGTATGAGCCGTCGCTGATTACGCGCCATATCACGGATGTCGCGGAGCTGTTCAATAAGTTCTATCATGATGAGTATATTCTGGTGGAAGACCGGGAAGAGCGCCTTGCCCGGATCGCGATTGTCATCGCCACGAAGCTGACGCTGAAAAACGGACTGGCGCTTCTGGGTGTTTCCGCGCCGGACCGCATGTAACAGAGGACTTAAAGGAGTGACAAGGATATGAGATACGAAGGAGATATCTACAGACCGCCCAGTGAAGCATACAGTTATATTCTTCAGGTGACGATCGGCTGTGCTCATAACAAATGCACCTTCTGCGGTTCCTTCAAGGCCAAAAAGTTCCGGATGAGGCATCTCGATGAGATTTTTGAAGATCTGGAAATGGCGCGCCGTTATTACAGACGTGTAGGGCGGATTTTCCTCGCGGACGGCGACGCGCTGGTCTGTAAAAATTCCTTCCTGGTGGCCATTCTGGAAAAAATCAGTGAGCTTTTTCCGGAGTGTGAACGAGTGGGGATTTACGGACGCGCCAAAGATATCCTCAGGAAGACGGATGAGGAACTGCTGGAACTGAAAGCGCATAATATCGGCATTATTTACATGGGTGTGGAATCCGGGAATCCGGAGATCCTGAAGCGGATCAATAAAGGAGAAACCCGTGAGGAAATGATCGCGGCAGTGAGAAAATCCGAAAGCCTCGGAATTCCGACCTCCCTGACTTTCCTGTCCGGCATCGGCGGAAGAGAACTGTGGCGTGAGAACGCGATTGATACGGGGACGATTATTACCGAGATGGAACCGTCCTACGCGAGTTTCCTCACCCTGATGGTGGTTCCGGGCACACCGCTGCATGAACAGTATCTCAAAGGCGAGTTTGAGCTTCTCCGGCCGGATGAAGTGCTGAAAGAAGCGGAACTGATGCTGGAAAATATCAATGTAAAGAAAACCTGCGTTTTCAGAAGCAATCACGCGTCCAATTACGTTTCCCTGAAGGGTGATCTTCCACAGGATAAGGAAGTGATGCTCGAAAGGCTCCGTGTGGCGCAGAATCACAGTGAAATGTGGAAGGACGAGCGTTTCCGGATGTTGTAGGAAACCATCGGAACGGTTGAAACGATGAATGACAGACTGAACCGGTACTTTTCAGGATACGCGGAGGATTACGCGTTTCTGGAACTGATGCCGGATTATGTGAAAAAAGAACGCCTGGATTTTATGAGGGGTGTGCCTCTTCCGGTGAAAAGCAAATATGTTATCGGACTGGCAGGCGAACAGGGGATTGATTTTAAGTATTTTACGATGGGGATGATCAATATGCTCGGGATTGATCCCGATTTTGAATACGCCTCAAAGTATGCTATGTTTCTCAAGTACATCAATCCGCAGATTCAGAAGGTGATCGTTGATGTAGGGGTCGGCCTGGCGCAGACCAGTCATCTGGATGACGCGTGTATCACGTTCCGCGCAGCGCTGAGGATCGATCCGGATGACCTGGATGCTCTGTACAACTATATGCTGGTATGCCGGGAAATGTACCAGAAAAGCGATGATAACAGCTACATCGCGGATTTCAAGCAGGAGGTACTGGAGACACTGCTTCATATGAAGGACGTACATCCGGATTTTCCAAAAACCTACTATTATCTTGGCTTCGCGTATCTGAATGCGGGGCAGTATGCCATGTGTGAACGGGAATGGCGGGAATTCCTGAGCCGTTCCGGCCCGTGCCCGGAAAAGAGTGAGGTCGAGAACCGTCTCGAGGGCATGGAGGACGCCGTGCTGATCGAAAGGGCGTACAGGGATGTGATCAGCGGAAACTGGGAACAGGGACTGCGCGGCCTGGAGAACTATAAAGAGACGGAAATGATGGAATGGTGGCCTCTCAGCTACTATCTGGGCGTAGGCTACAACCGGCTGGAACGCTTTGAAGAAGCTCTGGAAATGCTGAAAATCGCTGTCCGGAAAAATCCATCCAGCCCTGAGATCTGCGCGGAGCTTGTCATCGCGAATCAGGGACTGGGAGATGAGGTAAACGCGGAGAAATACCGGCGGAAGATCGAAATCCTCAATCGGCCCGTGGAACACTGAATCAGGGAATGATTGTTTTACGCCTGGCCGGAAACCGGGAAACACTGCGGGGCTGCCGGTTTGCCAGGTTACAATTCACGGATCAGCCAGAATCATATGACAAAACGCTGTTTAATCGTATCACAGTTTTGGGGACAGCCTTTTCAAAAAACAGTACGGTCTTAACAGGTGCAGCGTTTTTCCGGAGTGAAACTGGCCGATCGCTGAGCAGTAATTTTGCCGGCAGTCCGGACTGACGGAAACACAGGAGTAGAGAATTTATGATGATGCTGGGAACTATCGTCAATACGGTGACGATTACGGTCGGCAGTATTGCCGGCAGTCTGCTGCACAAAGGTCTGAAGGAAAAGTATTCCGAAGCGCTGTTTACCGCCATGGGGCTCGCGGCGGCCGCACTCGGAATCAATACAGTCGTCCGTTATATGCCGAAAAGCCAGTATCCGGTACTGTTTATCGTCAGTCTGGCGTGCGGGCTTCTGATCGGGTCCATGATTGATATTGACGGCAAATTTAACCGTCTGGTGTCCCGGCGTTCCGGAGGCAATCTGGCGCAGGGACTTTCGACAGGGATCCTTCTGTACTGTATCGGCGCCCTGTCGATCCTGGGGCCGATCCAGAGCGCGCTGAACGGGGATAATACGTTTTTGTTTACCAACGCGACGCTGGACCTGGTGACCTCGATGGTCCTTGCGTCAACGTATGGGATCGGGATGGTGATTGCTGCTCCGGTACTGTTCTGCTGGCAGGGGTCGATCTATATGCTGGCGCTGTGGCTGGGAGATTTCATGTCGGAAACTCTGCTGGCGGAGATTTCGATCGTGGGCGGTGTCATGATCGCCTGTTCCGGCTGCGGGATTCTGAAAATCCGGGATTTTAAAACACTGAATATGCTCCCGGCGCTGGCGGTGCCGCCGCTGTGGTTTATCCTGCTGCATTTCGCGGGGCCTTTGCTGAAACTGTAGGAGTCCGGAAACAGCGTTTTCCGGAGTGAAACGGGCCGGTTACTGGACAGCAAACTCAACAATG
>CAMNJG010000001.1 GCA_946541285.1 uncultured Clostridia bacterium | reverse complement strand
GGGACTTACCATCCACTCGCTTTGCTCGTGGGGTAAGATCTCCCAAACGTAGCCGGCGGCGCTGAGTCATACTCCTGCAGGCTGTGAACAGTTATCCGTATGCTTTCTGTTTCTCCGGAATCCTCACGGATGATTCATTCTGCTTCATGAAATATGCTATAATAAATAATGTCTGCTCATTAAGTCCCCGTTGGACTTAATGATGCAGGCTGTCGAAGTATATGCCTGCATTCCGCATGGTTTTTCAATGAAAAGAAACCATGCGGGCAGACATTATTTGATGCCCGGCAGGGATTTTCCATATAAAAGTGAATCCTGTAAGGAACCTGGAATGACTAAGGAGATGTCCACGATGATGAAAGACAGAAATCCGGCAGGTCTGATTCTCTCGGCGGGATATTCGTCGAGAATGCATGACTTTAAGCCACTTATGAGGATCGGCAACAGTTGTCCACTGGGAATTCTTGTTGAAAACTTCAGAATCGCCGGGATCCGGGATATCTATGTTGTGACCGGATACCAGTCCGGGCAGATCGAAGAGTACCTGAAGGATGAAACTGTCCGGATCGTTTATAATGAGCACTTCGCGGACGGGATGTTTACCTCTGTGAAAAAGGGGCTGGAGGCCGCGAAACAGGATGGTCATGACTGTATTCTCATGACACCGGTGGACGTTCCACTGATCCCGCCATATATTTTCAAAGCCCTGATGAACCGGTATTATGATTCCGACCGCAGCGAATTTGTGGTGGCCTGTTGCGGTGGCAAAAAAGCGCATCCGCTTCTGGTACCGGGCGGGCTGGTAGAGGAAGTTCTGCGTTCCGACGGGGAAAACGGCATGAAATCCGTCACGGCCCCGCATGAACACAGCATGATCCGTGTCGATACGCACTGTGAGAGCATCCTGTACGATATGGATACACAGGAAGCCTATAAAGCACTGCTTGAGTTTTACAGAACCCACAAATATCCGAATGAGGAACAGTGCCGCAGGATCCTTGACCGGGAGGGCACCCCTTCCCATATCATTAAGCATTGTATGGCTGTGACAGAGACAGCGCTGCTGATTGCGGAAGAACTGAACCGGCACGGGATGTTTCTGTCGATTCCGCTGATCCGGGCCTCTGGATCCCTGCATGATGTATTGCGCATGAAACCGGACCACGCAGAAGAAGGCGCCAGGCTGATGCTGGACTACGGGTATCCGGAAGTCGCGGATATCATTAAGGATCATATGGATTATCAGCATCCACTGCCGGTATATGATATTACGGAAAAGGATATTATCTGCCTGGCGGACAAATTCCGTCAGGAAGACAAGCTGGTGACCCTGGAGCAGAGACTGGCTCCTGTACTCCTGCGTTTCAAGGATGACCTGGAAGCGGTACAGGCGATTGAATCAAAAATCGGATGCACCTATGCGGTACTGAACTATATCAATCTGAAAATCGAAAAAAGCCTGTACAAGTTCCTTCTGGAGCATGATGAAAAAGCGCGTCAGGCCGCGGAAGTACCCCTCAGACGGGTTTTCCTCATCCGGCATGGGGAAACGGAAAAACACCGGGAAAAGATTTTTCTCGGGCAGACCGATGTACCTCTCAATGATGAAGGGCGTGAACAGTGCCGGATTGCGGGGATTGAGCTGACCCATTTTGACATCCATACTTCCACACTTTACTGCAGTGATCTGAAGCGGGCTGTCCAGAGCGCGGAAATGATGATTCCGGGAACCGGGCTGGATCTGACGATTCAGAAAGTACCGGAATTCCGGGAAATGAACCTGGGAGGCTGGGACGGCAGGCCGATCCGGGAGATACGGGAGAAATATCCGGAGCAGTATGAAGCACGGGGCGAACATCTTCTCAGTTACCGGATCGATGCGGAGTCTGAGAATTTTTATGATCTGAGAGAACGGGTCGTCGCGAAATTTAACGAAATCGTGCAGCAGGAACCGGGAGATATAGTGATTGTCGCGCATTCCGGAGTACTGCGGGTACTGAAATGCGAACTGACCGGCCGTCAGCTGCCGGATGTGCTGAAGCTGAAGATCAACCGGGGAGGCTATGAGCTGTTTGATCTCACAAAAGAATACGCGGACCGATACGACCTGGAGATCCCGGAACCGGGATTATCGTGATTTTTTATATAATTAATGCGTGCTCATTAACCGAAAAACATTAAAATATCAGTTTAGCTGCCTGCATCATTAAGTCCGACGGGGACTTAATGAGCAGACACTAATTATGTTTGAACACCAAACAGTAACCGGGCCAGGTTTACGGAGAGGGAATTTTCAGAAGATTGCTGTAAGGGAAGGAAATAATGGAAGACTATGAATCTTTTTGACAGGATTGAAAAACTGCTGACCAAAGTGAATAAACCTGCCTCCTATATGGGGGGCGAGCTTTATGAAGTCCATAAGGCTCCGGATGAAACAGAGGTTTTCTGGGGATTCTGTTTCCCGGATCTGTACGAAATCGGGATGTCCTATCTTGGACTCCAGATCATTTATCATGTTCTGAACAGCCAGAAAGGAGTCTATTGCCAGAGACTGTTTGCTCCCGGAGCCGATATGGAAACGCTGATGAGAGAAGAAGGCGTTCCACTGTTTACTCTGGAGGACAAGCAGCCTGCGGCGGAGATGGACATCCTGGGATTTACCCTCCAGTACGAGCTTTCGTTTACGAATATCGTCAATATGCTGGATCTGGCCGGTATCCCTTTTTACAGCAGGGATCGCTCAGAGGAGCATCCGATTATTGCGGGAGGAGGAAACTGTTCCTTTAATCCGGAACCGCTGGCGGATATTTTTGATTTCTTTATGCCCGGAGACGGAGAGGAAGTGCTGGTACAGGTCACGGATCTCATCCGCCGGTCCAAAAAAGAGAATTGGAGCAGGCCACAGCTCCTGCAGGAACTGGCCCGTATCGAAGGTGTTTATGTTCCTTCTTTTTATGAGGCACAGTATGATGAGTCGGGCAGGATGACGGGGCATCAGAAACTGTACGGAGCTGCGCCGGATCAGATTGTGAAGCGTTTTGTCATGGACATGGACCATGTGCCGTTCCCGCTGCATCCGGTTGTTCCGTTTACGGATACCGTACATAACCGGACCGTGGTCGAACTGTTCCGCGGCTGTACCAGAGGCTGCCGTTTCTGCCAGGCCGGGATGATCTGCCGTCCTGTCCGGGAGCGTTCCCCGGAGCAGGTGCGGCAGTATGCCTCAGAAAGCCTGCAGAATACCGGATATGATGAGATGAGCCTCCTGTCACTCTCGACGAGCGATTATTCGCAGATCGAGCCGCTGGTGCGGGATCTGATGGCGGACTGCAAAGCTGTGAAAGCAGGATTGTCCCTGCCATCACTGCGGCTGGATTCTTTTTCGGAAGAGGTTCTGCACGAGATTCAGGAATTCCGGAAAACCGGTCTGACTTTCGCTCCGGAGGCCGGGACCCAGCGCCTGCGGGATATCATCAACAAATCGATCACCGATGAGCATATCTATACGGCTGCTGAAAAGGTCATCCGGATGGGCTATACCAATATCAAGCTTTACTTTATGATCGGACTTCCCGGAGAAACCGATGAGGATCTGGACGGTATCGCGGAGATCGCCCGGAATATCGTCTCCATTTACCGGCGGGTCAGTGAACGCAAAGGCAAGTTCAACGTCACTGTCAGCGTTTCCAATTTTGTACCGAAAGCGGATACGCCGTTCCAGTGGGCCGCCCAGGATTCCCCGGAAGAGTTTAACCGGAAGCACTATTATCTCAAGGACCGGCTGAAAAAGCTGAAAAATGTTTCCTATCAGTATCACGGTACGGAAACCAGTTATCTGGAAGCTGTTTTTGCCAGAGGGGACCGGAAGGTCTGCGCTTCACTGATCCGTGCCTGGGAGCTGGGATGTAAATTTGATGGCTGGACGGAGTTTTTTGATTATTCCAGATGGCTGCAGGCTTTTGAGGATACCGGAGTGGATCCGGATTTCTATTCCCGGCGCGCCAGAGGCGAGGATGAGTATCTGCCGTGGGAAATCATCGACTGTGGTGTCAGCAAGCAGTATATGCTGAAAGAAATGAAAAAGGCCATGCAGGGAATCCAGACGCAGGACTGCCGCAAAGGCTGCACCGGCTGCGGTGTGAAGCGTTTTGTGGAATGTCCGGTGTATGAACTGAGCGCGAATTACAGGCAGGTGGAAGCATGAGCAGATATTTACTGAAATTTTCAAAACAGGGTGGCATCCGCTTTATCTCCCATCTGGATCTTCTGAGGGTTTTTCAGAGAACCTTCCGCCGTTCCGGTCTGAAACTCAGTTATTCCAACGGGTTTAATCCTCACGCGAAGATCGGCTTCGCGATGCCCCTGTCCCTTGGCTTTGAAAGCCGGGGCGATTATCTGGAGTTTGAAACAGAGGTGGATTATACCCCGCAGGAAGCGGCGGAGCAGCTCAATGCCCATATGCCGCCTGGCCTGAAAGCACTGATGTGCCGGAAACTGAAGGAGACCGGCAAGACGGCGGCGGCCGCTGTGCTCCGTTACGCGGAGTATACTGCGGAGTACCGGGGGGAACAGGATCCTGTGCGGCTTTTGCAGGAAAGACTGGAAGCCTTCCTGGCGCAGGATTCGATCCTGAGCGTCAGGTATTCCAAAAAGAAACGGAAGGATGTGGAGACCGATATCCGTCCCAATATTCATTCGATGAGCCTGATTCATGAAAAAAAGCTGATCCTGACGATGATGCTGGGCGCGGGAAATACCGGCAGCCTGAACCCGCAGATTCTGATGAAGGAATTCTGCGCGTTCTGTGGCCTGGATTACGAAGAAAGTGACTGGCTGTACACCCGGAAGGAGATGTACTTCGCTGACGCGAAAGGGCATCTGAAGCCACTGTATGAGTTTGGGGGGTAAAGAGGAAAAATGCTTCGAATTTAATCTGGGGATATAGTCTGGACCATCATATTCCTGTTCTGCAGGAAACGCTGGGATACCGCTATCAGAAGAAGGGGATACGGAGAAGAAGAGATCGGTGATTACAGTACTTTCTCAGAGGAAACAGACGAAAAGGATAACAACATGACAGAAAAAACATATCAGAAAGAACGATATCGGAAAGAGCTGGAGGCGAAGGTGGTGCGGACCGAGGGAGCGGATGTGATCCTGGACCGGACGATTTTCGCGCCGGATTCCGGAGGGCAGCCATGGGATCTGGGAACCCTGGGCGGATACCCGCTGAAAAGCGTTACGGAAAAAGGAGATGAGATCATCCATACACTGGATTCCGAAGCAGAGGCGTCCGCGCTGAAACCGGGCGATTCCGTAAAACTCGTACTGGACTGGCAGCGGCGCTTCGACCACATGCAGAACCACCTCGGAGAACATATCCTGTCAGGGATTTTTAAAAGTGTATACAATCTGGATAATAAAGGCTTCCATCTCGGGGATACCGACGGAACCTTTGACCTGGATACACTGGAACTGACAGACGAGATGATCCGGGATGTGGAGAACCGGGCGAATCAGGCTGTATACGATGCCATCCCTGTGCAGGTGGATCTGCTCCGCAGCGCGGAAGATGCCAGGAAGTATCCACTGAGGAAAGAACTCAAGGTCGAAGAAGACATCATCGTAGTCAGTGTTCCGGGCGTGGACTGTGTGGCGTGCTGTTGTCCGCATCTGTCCGATACCTCACAGATCGGGATCATCAAAATTACCGGTACCGAAAAATACAAACAGCTGACACGGGTGCATTTCAAATGCGGCTGGAGGGCCCTGCGGGATTACCAGCAGAAGCATGTGGACGTGACGGTTCTGTCAGAGCGTTATTCCGCGGATGAATTCACGCTGCTGGATAAAATCGAAAAAGTGGAAAACAAGAATGAACGTATCCGCAGGGAGTACAATGACTTTAAAACCGCGTCCGCCCTGGCGAAAGCCCGGGAGCTGGTTTCCGGTGGCACGCAGGTGGCATGCGCCGGTATCGAAGGAGCCGATATGGATTATCTGCGGACGATCACGAAAAAAATGTCGGAACTGGCGGAAATGCCGGCTGTACTCTATTCGGATGCCGCGCTGTGCGTGCTGCTGACCGCGCCGGAAGGCTCGCCGGTCCAGTGCGGAAAACTGGTGAAAACCCTGGCGGAAGGCGGCCGGGGTGGCGGCAGTCCGACCCAGGCGCAGGCTGTCTTCCAGGAAGCGGAGGCAATGAAAACTTTTGCGGAAAAAGCGGCCGCAGCGATGCGTGAGTCTTTATAACATGACGGGACCGGAGGTACGACTCGTTCTTTACCATACGGAAAAATCACGAAAAACAGGAGCAGAAAAATGATGAAAAGAGACGTGGCAAATGGTGATTTTGATACCGTTGGCCTTTCGGATGACGGAAAAAAGCTGGTGATCCTCGATCAGACGCAGCTTCCGGGGAAAGTGGAGTTTCTCGAACTGGATGAGCTGATGGAGATCCGTCAGGCGATCTATCTGCTGAAGGTCCGCGGCGCTCCGGCGATCGGCGTGGCAGCGGCTATAGCAGTCTATGTTCTGGCAAATAAACTGATGGAGAATGGGCTGGAACAGGAAGAGCCTTTCATGCAGGCACTGAAGATGCATGCCGGGGTGATCCGCAGCGCGCGCCCGACAGCGGTCAATCTCCAGTGGGCCGTAGACCGGATGCTGAAACGGGCTGAGCTCTGTGAAGGACTTGGCGTGGATGGCATCGTGATGGAACTGAAGCGTGAAGCTCTGCTGATCCGGGATCAGGATATCGAGGTCTGCCGCCGGCTCGGCGAGAATGGTCTGGAACTGCTGGAACCGGGACAGGGCATCCTGACACACTGCAACGCCGGCAGGCTGGCTACCGTCCGTTACGGTACCGCCACGGCGCCGATCTATCTCGGGCAGGAAAAAGGCTACGGGTTTAAAGTATACGCGGACGAGACCCGTCCGCTGCTGCAGGGAGCCAGGCTGACCGCCTTTGAGCTGCAGAACGCGGGAGTGGATGTGACACTGATCTGCGACAACATGGCAGCGACCGTGATGAAAGAGGGAAAAGTCCAGGCAGTGATTACCGGCTGCGACCGGGTCGCGTTAAACGGTGACGCGGCCAATAAAATCGGGACACTGGGAGTCGCCATCCTCGCGAAGCATTTTGACATCCCGTTCTATATCGCGGCGCCGACGTCTTCCATCGATTTTTCGATTCCGAAAGGAAGCGGGATTAAAATCGAGGAGCGTCCCGGCAGCGAGATCCGGGAAATGTGGTACGAACAGCCGATGGCGCCGGAAGGCGTACAGACGTACAACCCTTCCTTCGATGTGACAGATAACAGCCTGATTTCCGGGATTATTACAGAATACGGTGTGATCCGCCCGCCATATAATAAGACGATGCGGGATCTCCGGAAGACGATAAAAGCGGAGGAAGAGCAGTCAAAGAAAGCGAGGGGAAAAAATGTTTAATACAAAATTACCGGATGACACACAGGCGAAAGAGAACATACTGGAAGCCGGCAGAAGAATGTATGACAAGGATTACTGCGCGGCCAATGACGGCAATATCAGCTGCCGGACAGCCGACGGCGGATTCTGGGTGACGCCTTCCGGTGTATCCAAGGGATTTATGACGGCGGATATGCTGGTGAAGGTGGATGCGGAAGGCCGGATTCTGGAAAAGCAGACAGAACTGGGGATTTCCTCCGAAATCAACCTCCACCTGGCAGTATACCGGAACCGGCCGGATGTCAACGCGGTGGTTCATGCGCATCCTCCTCTTTCCACGGCGTTTGCCTGTGCCAGAATGGATCTGGATAAGGCAGTGGTCAATGAGGCCGTGCTGAACCTGGGAACCGTCCCGTGCGCGCCGTTTGCCCTGCCGGGAACAACCGAACTCGCGGACAGCATTGTTCCTTATCTGCAGGGACACGCGGCAGTCCTGCTGGCAAACCACGGAGCGGTGACCTGGGGGGATTCCATGGAACGGGCGTACTTCCGGCTGGAAACGCTGGAGTATTACGCGAAGATGCTGATCCTGACCGGACTTGGACCAAAGGCACATCTGCTCAGCGAAGAAGAAAAAGCAGGGGTGGAAAGCCGGAGGGAACGTTACGGCATCGTTCTGTAATCCCTAGGGAATGGTGTGAATTTCCGGAGGATGGAAGCATGGATGTAAAAGTATCCAGATTAACCAGTTATATCGCGAATATTTTTAAGACCGATCCGATTATGATGAATGTCGGCGTGATCGGAGAAATTTCCAACCTGAAGTATCACGGCTCCGGATCCGTATTTTTCACACTGAAGGATGACAAAGCGAGCATCCGCTGCCAGATGTGGGAAAGGAACGCGTCGCGGCTGCGCTATCGTCTGCAGGATGGGATGGAAGTAAAGGCGACAGGGCGAGTGACGGTTTATGAAAAAGGCGGAACGTACTCCCTGACAGCGGAGTCTGTCGAAGCGTTTGGTGAGGGCGCGCTGATGGCAGCTTACCGGGCACTGTACGCGAAGCTCAGCGCGGAAGGGATTTTCAGCAGGGAGCGAAAGAAAAAACTCCCGGAATTTCCGCGGAAAATCTGTATCATCACCAGCGATACTGGCGCGGCACTCCGGGATATGCTGAAAATCATCCGGAGCAGGAATCAGATTACAGATATTCTTATCTATCCGGTGCTGGTACAGGGACCGGAGGCGGCCGGGGAAATTTCCACAGCGATCCGGGAGGTCAACCGGAAATTTCCGGAGACGGATGTGATCATTACAGGAAGAGGCGGAGGATCCCTGGAAGACCTGTGGGCTTTCAATGAAGAACCGGTCGCCCGGGCGATTTACGATTCAGAGATTCCGGTGATTTCGGCAGTCGGCCACGAAACGGATTTTACCATCGCGGATTTTGCCGCGGATATCCGGGCAGAGACGCCGACAGCCGCGGCAGTGATGGCGGTCCCGGATGTCCAGGTGCTCCGTCAGCAGGTGACAGAACTTTTCGAGCACGGGATTCGTGAAAAACTCGATAAAATCTACCAGACCAGAAAAAACGCGGCAGAACGCTATTCGCCGCAGTCGCTGATACGTTCCCTGCAGCATCAGTATTCCCTGAAATCGGAAGCCCTGAAGCGATATACGCCTTCGTTTCTTGGAAGCTTCATGGCTTCCAGAACGGAAAAATATGCAGCCGGACTGGAACGCCTGTCGGATGATATGGAACGGACCATACAGGAAAAAATATGGATCTGTTCTGAAAATCTCGAGAAACAGAAGCTCCTGCTGGAAGCAGGGAATCCGGACAGGATCGTCGAGCGGGGCTACGCAATTGTCACGGATCCGTCAGGACGGGCGGTGACCGGTACAACCGGACTTCAGGAAGGAAGCGGACTGAAGATTCGTCTGCGGGACGGTTCCGTATGGACCCGGGTTACGGAAATCATGGAGGAGGCAGATGGCAAATAAAACGGTAAAGAAAGAAACAAAAGATCTGGATTTTGAAAGCGCTTACAGAAAACTCAGCCAGTGCGCGGAGGAACTGAATGACCCGAATGTCAGTCTCAGCGACGCGATTGACCGGTACAAATCCGGACTGGAATATTACAGGATCTGCTCCGGCATCCTTGAGGAAGCCCGGCAGCTGATCCAGGTCTATGATCGGCAGAGTGACAGTATCAGGGAGGAAAACGGAGATGTTCAGTGAAAAATATCAGCAGCTGAAACAGGAAGTCGAAGATCATCTGATCCCGTTTCTTCCCGTGACAGCTCCGGAAAGCGCGCTGCTGTACGATTCCATGAAGTACAGTCTTGAAGCGGGAGGCAAACGGATCCGCCCGGTTCTGTTACTGGCTTCCTGCCTGGCCGCCGGAGGCGGACTGCGGGAGGCGATGCCGTTTGCCTGCGCGATGGAATACATTCATACCTTTTCGCTGATCCATGATGATCATCCGTCGATGGATAATGATGACCTCCGCCGGGGACGGCCAACCAACCATAAAGTATTCGGCGACGATATGGCGATCCTGGCAGGTGACGCGCTGTTCAGTTCCGCGATGGATGTCATGCTGGAGACGACGGAATCCTGTGAACCGGGTTCGGCGTATCAGCTGCGCTGCATCCGCGCGGCCCGTGAGATTTCTGAGGCGTCCGGTGTCAGAGGGATGGCGGCGGGACAGGCTGCCGATATCCGTCCGGAGCATATCCAGGCAGATGACGCGCGGAAACTCCTGTATATCCACAGATACAAGACGGGGGCGCTGCTCCGCGCGTCCGTGAGAGCCGGAGCGATCCTGGGGGCGGCCGAACCGGCGATGCTGGAGGCTTTTACGGTTTACGGGGAACAGATCGGGATCGCGTTTCAGATTGTCGATGATATCCTGGATGTGACAGGTGACGCCGCCAGCCTCGGGAAGAATACCGGGATGGATGAACAGCTGGGAAAACTGACCTACCCGTCAGTGTACGGACTGGAGCTGTCCAGGGAGAAAGCGGAACAGGCGACCGCGAATGCCCGTCTCGCCCTGGAAACGGTGCGGAAAGGAAACAGGAACAATCCGGACGCGGCAGAGGATTCCGCCGGTTATCTGGAATTTCTTGAGCAGATGGCGCTTGACCTGCTGAACAGAATATCATAAGATAGACCTGTGTGGCGCAGTATCCTAGTCAGAATCTGATTATTCTGAAGACGGGGCTAAAAATCCGTCAAAGGGCACATCGATGAAGCTCCTCGTATTTGCTGCCGACGCCCAGTTGGGGGCATTTACCGGGAGAAAAAGGTATTCGGGGCGATTCATAATGGCATATGGACGTAAACCCTGGATACTGTGGAGGCTCACTTTCATATGTCCATATGACTGTGAGTAATGAACCTGGAGCGGGGTGACAGCTGCTGTGAAGCAGAGGATCCCGTTCGAGCGTAGCCTGCCTTGAAGTGACTGGTGGGGACAGCAGGTCCAGGCGCAGGAGCAGCGGCCGTGTTCCTGTCAGCCATTGCTGCTCGAAACACTGGTTGCAAAAAAGGATAAGAGTAGTCAGTACTGCCGGGGAAATCCCCTAGGCTGTATGGTACCTGTGGATTGCAGTCCGGACTGAGTGGCAATCCGGTAGCGCGTCATGGCAACAGCGCGTGATGTTAAGGCTTTAAACGGAAACATCTGAAACGGCAACGTCTCAGAAGCCCTTCCAGGAAATCTGACCGGACCTAAGCCGGAAGATTAACACGGGTGCCCGCCACTTGTTTTATTGTATTATCAAAACGGCTGTGTAATTTTTAAATGAAAAAGAAAAAAGGCGAGAAAGAAAAGGAAAGAGAAAAAAATAAAGAGAAATCGAAGTCACAGCGCGCATGGATTATCAGTATAACAGTGTGCGCTTTTTTCTTATCTGTGTCCATGAATCTGTTATCAGATCTTCTCATGCGCAGATCAGATATACTGGCGGCTTTTATCATATTAATCGCTATTGTTGTGATCGGTATCATTTTTGACATTGTTGGTGTCGCGGTGGCAGTCGTGGATCCGGCATCTTTCCATTCCATGGCGTCTCACAGAGTGCGGGGAGCCAGAAGCTCTCTGACCCTGATCCGGAACGCGCCGAAAGTATCCAGTCTCTGCAATGATGTAGTCGGGGATACCTGTGGAATCATCAGCGGAACCTCGGCGGCATATATCGTGACACAGCTTTCGAATGCCGGAATTCTGGATTACGCGCTTCTTTCCCTCCTGCTCAGTGGACTGATCGCGTCGCTGACGATCGGAGGAAAAGCCATCGGCAAGGAGTTCGCCATGTCCCGGTCAAAAATGATCATTACTTTTATCGGAAGACTGCTGGCAGTCTTTACGGAGCGCAGAAAATGAAAGATGTACGTGTAGAAGAGGGTTTTTATCCATCAGATCTGAAAGATCTGTCAGTCCGGGAACTGGATCTGCTTTGTGACGGGATCCGGGCGGAGCTGATTGAAAGTGTGTCGGCCTGCGGAGGCCACCTGGCGTCCAATCTGGGAGTTGTGGAGCTGACGGTGGCTCTGCACAGAGTGTTCGACGCGCCGCGGGACAGGATTGTCTGGGATGTCGGACATCAGTCCTATGTCCATAAAATGCTGACCGGACGCGGCAGCCGTATGGGAACCCTCCGGCAGTATGGAGGACTGTCCGGTTTTCCGAAACGGTCAGAGAGCATCTATGATACCTTTGATACCGGACACAGCAGTAATTCCATTTCCGCCGCGCTCGGGATGGCGGCAGCCAGGGATCTGAATGGAGACAATTATCATGTCATCGCGGTGATCGGGGACGGTGCCATGACGGGCGGTATGGTTTATGAAGCACTGAACAATGCCGGTTTCCGGAAGGGGCGTCTGCTGATTATCCTGAATGACAATGGTATGTCCATTTCACCGAACCGGGGAAGTCTGTCCCAGCATCTGAGTGGACTGCGGTCTTCTGACCGGTATATCGGGGCGAAGGACCGTGTCAAGGATAAACTGGGGGATATCCCTCTGGTGGGGAATTCCCTGGTACATGGTATCGGCGCGATTAAGGACGCAGTGAAGTATACACTGGTACCGGGAGTTGTCTTTGAAGAACTGGGGCTGACCTATCTGGGGCCGGTCGATGGCCATAATCTTGAAGATCTGATCAGTGTCTTTGAAGATGCCCGGGAGATGAATGGTCCGGTCATTATTCACTGTGTGACAAAAAAAGGAAAAGGCTACCGTCCGGCGGAGCGTCATCCGGATCGTTTCCATGGGATCGGACCGTTTGACAGGGAACTGGGAGTCGCACTGAAAAAATCCGAAAAACCGGATTATTCCGCTGTTTTCGGAAAGAAACTCCGGGAAATGGCACGCAGGGATGAACGGATTGTCGCAGTCAGTGCCGCCATGATTGAAGGAACCGGCCTGGCCGGCTTTGCCGGAGAATTTCCGGAGCGTACCTTTGATGTGGGGATCGCGGAGGAACACGCGGTGACCTTCGCGGCAGGCATGGCGACCAGCGGCAAAAGACCTTTTGTGGCGATTTATTCGACTTTTATGCAGAGGGCCTACGACCAGATGCTGATCGATGTCTGTATGCAGAAGCTTCCGGTGGTATTCTGCCTGGATCGTGCCGGGGTTGTCGGCGCGGACGGAGAGACGCATCAGGGAATTTTTGACATTTCCTATATGAGCCATATGCCAAACCTGACCATACTGGCGCCGTCTGACGAATCACGTCTGCGGATGATGATGGAGTATGCGCTGGAGATGGATGGACCGGTCGCGATCCGTTATCCGAGAGGAGAGGCGGCGGACCTGTCCATGTACCCGGAACTGACGGAGTACGCGGAGAAAAAAGAGCGTCCTCACGCGAGAATCCTCCGGACCGGCAGTGACGTAACACTGGCCGGCTGCGGAAGTATGACGAAAGTCTGCCTGGAGGTGTCGGAACTGCTGGCACAGAAGGGCATCGAATGTACCGTGATCGACGCGGAGATCGTCAGACCTCTGTCCGGACGGGACCGTCAGGTTTACCGCAGGGCCGCGCAGGAGACAGGACTGATTGTGACGGTAGAAGATAATGTGGTGACAGGCGGTTACGGCAGTCTGATTGAAGATCTGCTCAGGTCAGAAAAAGTCAGTTTCAGTAAAATGGGCTGGCCGGACGCGTTTGTTCCTCATGGGAGCAGAGAAGAGCTCATGAAGGCTTACGGCCTCGATGCGGAGAGTATTGCCGGTAAGATCGAAGTGATTCAGAAAAAGGATCAGTGATCCTGTAACAGGAGAAGAAGACATTGAAAGAACGACTGGATGTACTGCTGGTACAGAAAGGATTTTTTGATAACCGTACACGAGCGAAAGCCGCGATCATGGAGGGCCGTGTGTATATCGGCGGCGCCATCTGTGATAAGGCAGGGACGATGGTCCGTGAGGACGCGGAGATCGAGCTCCGGGGCGACACCTGTCCTTATGTCGGCAGAGGAGGGCTGAAACTGGAGAAGGCGCTGAACACCTTTGTGATCAACCTCGACGGTTGTGTCGCCATGGATATCGGTGCCTCCACAGGCGGCTTTACGGACTGTATGCTGCAGCGGGGAGCGCGCAGGGTCTACTCGGTTGATGTCGGGTACGGGCAGCTGGATTACAGGCTGCGGTGCGATGAACGCGTCGTCAATATGGAAAAAGTCAATTTCCGCTATTTTACACCGGATATGATTGACGAAAAGCTGGATTTCGCCAGTGTGGATGTTTCGTTTATTTCCCTCAGTATGATCCTTCCGCGGGCGGCAGCGCTTATGAAGGAAAACGCCTGTCTGGTCTGTCTGATCAAACCTCAGTTTGAAGCAGGCAGAGAGCAGGTGGGGAAAGGCGGGATTGTCCGCGATCCTGCAGTACACCGGGAAGTCATCCGGAAAGCGATCGGTTACGCGCAGGAGAATGGATTTGTGTTCTATGGACTGACGTATTCCCCGATGACGGGCGCCAAGGGAAATATCGAGTACCTGATGATGATTGAAACCGCGGCAGCGGCACAGGCAGAGGGTGTGAGCGATCCGGAAGAAGATCATCTTGAAGACATTATTTCCCGCGTAGTGGAAGACGCCGTCGCCGCGCTGGGCTGACGGGCCTGCCCGCGTGTCCGCAGATGAAAACAGGATCCGAAGGAGTGTATGAATGTGAGTGATCTGATATATGATACGGTGATTTTTGACCTGGACGGAACGCTTCTGGATACGCTGGAAGATCTGGCGGATGCGGATAATTACGTCCTGGAAAAAGCCGGACTGCCGGTCCTGCCCCTGGAGCAGATCCGGGAGTATGTCGGGAACGGTGTCCGGAACCTGATGATGAAAAGTGTTTACGGACCGGAGTTTACCCGCCGTTATACGGATGTGGCGAGACTGCCGGAAGAAGACATCATTTATTCGAAATTCGGGACGAGATATATCACTGCTCCGGACGGGACTCATTTCATCCTTCCGGTCAGTGAGGAAAAATTCGAGGCGATCCTGAAAGAATTCCGCGCGTATTACAGCGCGCATTCCATGGTGAAGACACGCGCTTACGACGGAGTCCGCGAGCTTCTGCGGGAACTGAAGGAAAGAAACTGCGCGGTGGCTGTCGTATCCAATAAGTTTGATGAAGCAGTCCGTGATCTCTGCCGGCATTTTTTCCCGGAGATTACGATTACCATTGGCATGCAGCAGGGACTTCATAAAAAACCGGCACCGGATATGGTGATGAAGGCATTTGCGCTGCTGGGCAGCCGCTGTACCCGTCCGGTCTATGTCGGGGACTCGGAAGTGGATATCGCGACAGCGGCCAATTCAGGAGTAGACTGCATTTCCTGCCTCTGGGGGTTCCGGGAGGAAGCTTTCCTGAAGCAAAAGGGCGCTGTGTGCCTTGTCCGTTCCCCGCTCGAGATCCTGGATATCGTTGAGAATGGCATGGACGCATATCGTTAGGAAGGGATTGTTTTATGGCAGGCAGCATAGCGATCTCAAAACATCCATTATTTATAGTAGTTTAAAAAGGAGAAACCAATGATCAGAAATATTGCGAAAAAAAGCCTGACGCTGGTTCTGTCCATGGCAATGCTGCTGGCGGTCCCGGTATTTACCGGTACAGGAATGATTTTTTCACCGTCAGAAGTCTTTGCGGCGGACAGCATCGCGGCCGTCAGTACCGCCTATAACGGCAAAAGCCCCTATTATGTCATGGTCAACCGTCAGATGAATACGGTGACCGTCTACGGTGTCGGGGACGATGGCAATTATTCCGTTCCGGTAAAAGCCATGGTCGCTTCCTGTGGAAGAAGTGGTCACGCGACGCCGGCAGGAACCTTTTCCACGCCGGATTCCCGTTATACCTGGCGTCTGATGGTCGACGGAACCTATGGACAGTATGCCTCCCGGATCAAGGGGAGCATCCTCTTCCATTCCATCTGCTATACCTCCGCAGGCAAAAACAAAATGATCAGCAGTGAGTACGACGCGCTGGGAAATCACGCGTCTCTGGGCTGTGTCCGTCTGCAGACGGCTGATGCCAAGTGGATTTACGATAACTGTCCGACCGGCACACTGGTAACCGTCTATGACAGCCCGGAGGCCGGAGCGCTGGGAAAACCACAGCGGGCAGTGCAGAGTGTCTCTTCCTCTCCGAATAAAAACTGGGATCCGACCGATCCGGACCCGAAGAATCCGTGGCGCCTGGAAATCTCCTGGGCCGTATCCGGAACCGGACACGGGGAAGTCACCGGTGTCGGAGCATATCGTTATGGCGAAAATGTTACGCTGACGGCGGTACCGGATCCGGGTTCCGCGTTTGAATGCTGGTATGACGAAAACTGGAACTATCTCTCATCGGATCCTGTTTATACACTGACTGCTGACAGAGAGCAGAGGCTGACGGCCTCCTTCCGGAAACAGGTCAGTGTGGGAGTGCATGCCTCGGCTTCCGGGACTGCTTCAGATTCTCTGACTGCTGATCCGGATTCGCAGGTAACTGTCATCACCGCCCCGGTTACACAGGAAGGTGGAAAAAAGGCAGATTTCCTTGGCTGGTATGACAGCGACGGCAATCTGTTCTCCAAAGATTCCGTGTATACTTTTACGGTCAGTGAACCGGTTGAACTTTACGCGATGTACGAAGGGGACAGCTACGGAGACATTCCCGCTGACGCCTGGTACCTGGCAGAAGCAGCCGCCGCGAAAAAAGCAGGGATTACGAACGGCCTTACGCCGGTACTTTTCGGAGCGGATCAGCCGTTTACAAGAGCGATGACCGTGCAGATGATTGCCAGGGCAGCCGGTGCGGATACATCCGCGCCACAGGAGAGTTCGTTTGTGGATGTTCCGGTGGATGCGTGGTTCGCGGGTGCTGTCAGATGGGCCGCGGAAAACGGGATTGTCAAAGGTGTCAGTGAAACAGAGTTTGCTCCGGATCAGCAGATTACCCGTCAGGACATGCTGGTCATGATGGGACGGTATATGGCTTCTGTGGAAGAAAAAGCGAAGCAGAAACAGCAGGAACCTCCTTCCGGGGAAAAAGCCGGTCCGAAAGACAGTGAGACATCCCCGGCAAATCCGGACAGTCCGTCGGGTTCGTCAACAGAAGACAACCCGGCACAGCCTGAAAATCCGGCCGGAAATGAAGGAGCCGGAAACGGAAGCACTTCCTCCGGACAGGATCAGGTTTCTGCAGAGGAACCGGCATCCGGCAGTGATACTTCCTCCGGAGAAACTCCACAGCAGGCCGGTGAAAACGGAAATACGGGCACACAGCAGACTGTTTCCAAAGCCAGTGACGATGATCTGACAGCAGTTGTCGATGATGAAACAGATCCGGTCACTGCGCCGGCTCCGGCATCGTCGGATCCGGCGTCACAGGAGCCATCTGGTACTGCGGAACCGTCGGAACCGGCACAGCCGTCTGACCCACAGACTCCTGCGGAGTCCGGACAGCCGGCAGAAACACCGGCAGGCGCTCCGGCAGAGTCCGGACAGCCAGTCGAAGCACCGACAGGGACTCCGGCAGAGCCGGCTCCGGGATCAGAGCAGCCGGCACAGCCTCCGGCAGGACCGCTGCCGCAGGATCCTCAGACTGCTCCGATCACCCTGACTTACGCGGATACTGCGGATATCGCGGATTATGCCGTCACCTGGTTTGTATACGCGCAGGAACACGGACTGCTGAAAGGGTATGAGGACAATACCGTAAGACCGCTGAATATCCTGAACAGAGCAGAAGGAACGGTCCTGATCATGCGGATGCTGGACAGCCTGCAGAAACTGACAGTATAGTTTGGAACTGTAGTTTAATAAATCATACAATTCCTTACTGACAGAACATCAGGACTGGTGAAAAGACCGGGGAAAGTGGACACTTTCCCCGGTTGTCTGTATAATATAGATAAGAATCAGAGTATAAAACAGCACAGATGTCAGGAGGCGCAGTTTTATGAGTATTAATATTATTACAATCAGCAGAGAATTCGGCAGCGGCGGCAGGACCATCGCCCAGATGCTCGCGGAGAAACTGGGATACGCGTTTTATGATAAGGAACTGATCGCGAAAGCGGCAGAACGGACCGGCTTCGCGGAATCCTTTGTACAGGAGCATGGAGAGAAGCACAGCAGTTTCTTTTCGATTACCTATCCTTCGATGACCTTCAATGGGATGACCACAGAGGATTATCTCTGGTCCATGCAGAGGAAAATCATCCTGGAACTCGCGGAAGAAGGTCCATGCATCATTGTCGGACGCTGCTCCGATTACATCCTGAAGGACAGAAAAGACGCGATCCATGTGTTTGTCCACGCTGACCCGGCAGACAGAGCTGACCGGATTATCAACCAGTACGGTGTCAAAACTTCGGATCCGGCAAAAGCGATCGCGGAAGAAGACAAGAACAGAAGGAAAAATTACCGTTATTATACAGACAGGGAATGGGGCGCTGTTGATAATTATACCGTCTCCCTGGACAGCAGTGTCTTCGGCATTGACGGATCGGTAGAAATGATTCTGAACATGATCCGCTTCCTGGATGAACATCCGGAGCAGGTGTGAAAAAAGGCACAGAAAGAGGAAGATCCGCAGGGATCTGAAGAATAATGAGTGAAACAGAAAAAGAAACCATACAGGAAACAGAAGCTCCGGTCATGAGCGAGGTGAAAAAAGTCCGCAATCTGCGGGCGATTGTCATCATCCTGGTCATCCTGGCTGTACTTGGCCTGATGTACCTCCATCTGATGTCTCCCTCCCGGTGGACACTCAGCATGAAAGTGAAAGGATCGCAGGAGCTGACACTGTATCAGGGAGATAAATACGTAGAGAAAGGCTGCACCGCGAAGTGCAGAAACGACCGGACCGGTGTCGTCAGAACCCTTTCTGTCAGTCAGGAAGGGGAGGTGGACACCAAAAAGCCCGGAACATACACGATTACCTACCGGGCAAAATATTTTGGGAATTCCATCAGTAAGAAAAGAACGGTCAAAGTAATGGATAATCTGGTGGATGCCAGAAAAGCCAGTATGTACGATACGTTCAGCAGCGAAAAAAACGCGCCGGTCATCGGACTCTACGGAGGGAAAAACACGACCGTTTTTGACGCCTTTGGTTTTTATGATGGATATGTCGCGACAGATGAAAAAGAGGGCTATATTACAGACCGGGTAAAGGTTACGGGATCGGTGGATAAAGATAAGCCGGGTACGTATATGCTGGGCTATTCTGTCGCGGATAAAGACGGCCACATTACCATGGCGGAACGTCTGGTGACCGTGAAAAAATTCCCGGTGCCGAAACTCAGGGAGCTCAATCCGGACGAAAAAATCATTTATCTGACTTTTGATGACGGCCCGGGTCAGTATACCGATCAGATTCTGTCCATCCTGGACAAATATCAGGTCAAAGCGACCTTTTTCGTGACGGCGACAGCCTACGATAAAAATTACCTGAACCTGATCAAAAAAGAGGCCGAACATGGTCATGCAGTAGGCGTGCATTCCTATACCCACAAATATGATCAGATTTACAGCAATGATCAGGCGTTCTGGGATGATTTCAACGCCATGAACGATATCATCGAGCAGCAGACGGGGAAACGGACTACGATCATGCGTTTCCCGGGAGGCGGCTCCAATACGGTCAGTAAAAAATACTGCCCGGGGATCATGACCCGGCTGGCCAACGAAGCGACGGTCCAGGGCTACTGGTATTTTGACTGGAATGTCATGAGCGGGGATGCCGGGGAAACCAAAGACAGCTCGGTCATGGTGGAACGCATGAAAGCCGGTGTGGAGAAAAACGGCCGGTCCATCATCCTGTGCCATGATACCCACGAATACACGATGAACGCGGTAGAGCCGTTCCTGCAGTGGGCGCTTTCCCGCGGATACAGTTTCGACTGTCTCCAGAACGGATTCTTCGCGGCGCATCAGAAGATCAACAATTAGGGAAACGCGGAATCATCGCTGATGGCTGCCTGGTGTGAGCCGGGGATCCGGAATCCGATGAATCCAGAGTACTCAAAAACAAAACAGCCTGAGTCAGGAGATGCTCCCATGGCTCAGGCTGTCCGTTTTTCGTTCAGGGTGCTGGTCGCGCCAGAAACCGGATGACGCTGGCGTTATCGCTCTGTATCCCTGCTGCGGGAGATGACGATATTGAAATATCCGATATCCTCCGGGAGATGGTCTGCGTCAGGAAAAGCCCGTTCTCCCTCCAGACAGCAGTTCTCGATTACCATCGGTTTTTCTCCGCGGGCTTTCAGTTCCCTGATCAGTTCCGGGAAGCGGGATTCATACTTCATGTAGATCTGTGTGGAACCCGCGTCTCCTCCCATACCGCCGGGGATGATCTCCAGGCGCTCATTGCCTCCGCAGAGGGTGGTATTGAGCCGGGCAGAGGCTCCGCAGAAAGAAGGCACTCCGCTGATCATTTCACAGGTATATCCCCTCGGAGCCAGGATGGCAAAGACATAGGAATAAGTGGTATAGATCGAAGGATCCCCGATGGTCAGGAACGCGACACTCCGGCCCTGGTCCAGTATCGCCGCGATTCTGTCCGCGTTTTCTTCTCTGACGGCCTGGCGGGCCTCCTGGTCCGGTTCCATGAGAAAAGGCACCGGAAGGATTTCCTTTGAAGCCAACTCCGGATAAACGGCTGCCACTGTGCGGTAAGGAATGCTGTTTTCCGGGATCTCATTGGGAACCGCGATGACATCGGCTTCTTTAATGATCCGGATCGCCTTGAGTGTCAGAAGCTCCGGATCTCCCGGACCGGTTCCGACGCCGTACAGGATACCTTTTCCGGTCATTCGGAAAGCACCCCTTTGATGGCTGCCAGCAGGTCAGCGTAATCCTCGTATGCCGGAATGTCAGGATTTTCCGCTCTGATGGAATCCGGACTGCGGAACAGGAAACCGGCCTTACTGGCTTTGATCATGCCCAGGTCATTGTAGCTGTCCCCGGAAGCGATCGTGTCATAGCCGATGGACTGCAGCGCTTTCACAGTGGTGTATTTTGATTTTTCCACCCGCATTTTATAACCGGTGATCGTACCGTCTTCCGCGACCTCCAGACTGTTGCAGAAGATTGTCGGCCAGCCGAGTTTTTTCATGAGCGGCCCCGCGAACTGAATGAACGTGTCGCTCAGTATGAGCACCTGCGTGATCTCCCTGAGTTCATCGAGGAATGCCTTTGCTCCCGGGAACGGATCGATCCCGGCGATGGTTTCCTGGATTTCCTTCAGTCCCAGGCCGTGCTCTTTTAATATATCAAGCCGGTAGTTCATGAGTTTGTCATAATCCGGCTCATCCCTGGTGGTGCGTTTGAGTTCCGGGATTCCTGTTGCTTCCGCGAACGCGATCCAGATTTCCGGTACGAGTACACCTTCCAGATCAAAGCATGTAATGAACATCAATAGTCCTCCTGAATTTCCGGAGGAAACACGGGCAGAGCCTGCATTCCTCCATGCTGCATAAAAATTTAGTATATACATTATACATGGTTTTACCGGAAAACTCGATGAATTCTTATGGAAACAATGCCGGTTAAGGAACTGTATGAAAATAAATTGTGCATTTTGCGCCGAATGTTTTTCCGAGTGCAGCAGACGATTCCAACCTCGCTTCGCTTCGGGGAATCGGTTGCATGACACCTACCAGCGACTCACTGTGTTCGTCGGGTTAGGTGTTCAAAGGAAAAAAACGCAGGCGATGCGGGCATCGGCGAGGCTTTTTGACGCAGCAATCGGGAAAAGAGGCAAGTGAAATGTATGATTTATTAAACTACAGTTCCTAACATCCCGGAAGAAATAACACAGGAAGACGGAAGGAGGAAGCATGTCAGAAAAAAGCAACAGAATCCAGCTGTCGGAACATTTCACTTACAGAAAACTGCTTCGGTTTTGTTTCCCGACCATCGTGATGATGGTTTTTTCTTCCATGTATGACATCGTGGACGGGCTGTTCGTTTCCAACTTTGTCGGTAAAAACGCCTTCGCGGCAGTCAATCTGGTCGTTCCGGCTCTGATGATCCTGGGAGGCGTCGGCACGATGTTCGGCACCGGCGGTACCGCCCTGGTCGCCAAAACGCTGGGAGAAAACAGGCAGGAGGAAGCGAACCGCTATTTTTCCATGATGGTGGAGATCGCGCTTCTGTCCTCTGTCGTTTTCGCAGTGCCCGGTTTTCTGTGGATGAAAGAAATTTCACTGCTGCTGGGGGCGGATGAGACGATCCTGGAGGACTGTATCCTTTATGGGAGAATCTGTATCCTGTTCCTGCCGGCACTGCAGATGCAGTATCTGTTCCAGTCGTTCCTGACCGCGGCGGAGAAACCGCGCCTGGGACTGCGGATCATGGTCGCGGCCGGTGTGACCAATATGGTGCTGGATGCTGTCTTCGTGGGACTTCTGGATCTGGGGATTGCCGGAGCGGCTGTCGCGACCGATCTTTCCCAGGTGGTGGGCGGCATCCTTCCGTTTGTGTATTTCTGCCGTCCCAACGACAGCCTGCTGCGTTTCCGCCCGTGCCGCCTGGAGTTCGCGCCTGTCCGGAAAGCCTGTTTCAACGGTGTTTCGGAGCTGATGACCATGGTGTCCATGTCCCTGGTCAGTATGGTCTACAACCTTCAGCTGATGCGATATACAGGCGCGGATGGCGTTGCCGTTTACGGGGTCCTGATGTATGTCCAGTTTATCTTTACCGGCGTATTATATGGCTATACCTTTGGCGCAGCGCCCATCGCAGGCTTTCACTATGGAGCGGGTCACCACAGCGAATTAAACAGTCTGCTGAGGAAAGGGTTTACGCTGGAGTACATTGGTGGATTGCTGATGTTCCTGCTGGCACAGCTGCTGACACGTCCCATCGCGCTGCTGTTTGTCGGCTATGATGCCCGGCTGGTGGAAATGACGGTCCTGGCTTTCCGGATTTATCTTTTCAGCTTTCTGCTGGCGGGAGGGAATATGTTCGCTTCCTCCTTTTTCACATCACTCAATGACGGGCGGATTTCAGCAGTCATTTCCTTTATGCGGACGATGGTGTTTGAGATGGGCGCGGTGATCCTGCTGCCGGCATTTCTCGGGATCAACGGAATCTGGGGATCGGTGACCGTCGCGGAAACGGCCTCCTGTGTCTTTTCCTGGTTCTTTATTTTCCGGATGAACCGCAGGTACCGCTATCTCCGGGGATCTTTTGACCCGGAAACAGAATAAACGGGAATATATCTTTATTCTATGGGAAACGAACGCCAATTTGTATGGTATAATCAAAGTCCCTGTGGGTAAATACATAGGTAAGGAAAAGTCTGCGAAGCAGCGTTCAGGAGCCGTATTTCCGGTGGCAGACGACGGGAATCCACGCGTCTGGCGGGCGTGGGCCGGATACGCAGATGATCCGGAGCGGCAGGACTCTTAATTTCCTGTTTTTATTATGGGAAAATCCGTATATCTCCGTCAGGATTTGCATTAGTTATTGACATTTGCAGATTTTACGGTAATTTATATAAGGATAATCGAAAACGCTAAGACAAATCATTATTGCTAAGTGAAAGGCAGGTAAAATAGATGTCGGATTCTTTACTTCAGGTAAAGGGTTTGTCCGTCGGGATTGAAGACGGGCAGATCCTTCACGATGTGGATTTAACGATCAACGCAGGTGAAACCCACGTCCTCATGGGGCCGAACGGGGCAGGAAAATCAACCCTCGGCAACGCGATCATGGGAAATCCGGTGTATCAGGTGCTGGATGGCCAGATTCTTTTCAATGGTGAGGATATCACAAAGCTCACTACTGATAAAAGAGCCAGAGCCGGAATGTTCATGTCCTTCCAGAATCCACTCGAAGTTCCTGGCATATCCCTGGAGAGTTTTATCAGGAACGGCATGCGCCAGGTGTCGGAAAAGCAGATGAAGCTCCTGCAGTTCAAGAAAAAACTGGAGGAGACGATGAAGCTCCTGGAGATGGATCCGGTATACGCGGAGAGAGATCTCAATGTCGGATTTTCCGGTGGTGAAAAAAAGAAAGCGGAGATCCTGCAGATGCTGATGCTTTCCCCGAAATTCGCCATCCTTGACGAGACAGATTCCGGCCTGGACGTAGACGCGGTACGTACCGTGTCCAAGGGGATTGAAGAATACCAGAAACAGACAGACGGCGCCCTCCTGATCATTACCCACAACGCGAAGATTCTGGAAGCCCTCAAGGTAGACTACACCCATATCCTGGTCAGAGGATCCCTGGTACAGACCGGAGGCCCGGAACTGATAGAAGAGATCAGCAGAAACGGATTTGAAAAATTTATTGAGGAGGCTGCGAAGTAAATGAATGACGCTGTAAAAGACAGTGCGGTACATTACGATCCTCCGATAGATACCAGCACTGACGATATCAATGCCTATCTCGAAGGAACCAACCGTTCCCTCTACAATTTCAGGGATGAAGGTACGGATTACTATAAAGTGGACGAAGGTCTGACCAGAGAGATCGTCGACCAGATTTCAAAGGAAAAAAACGATCCGGAATGGATGCATGAGTTCCGTTTAAAATCACTGGAGATTTACAACCAGATGCGGGTGCCGGACTGGGGACCACCGATCGACGGCCTGAATATGGACAATATTGTCACTTATGTCCGCCCGAAGACCGATATGAAAGCCAGCTGGGAAGATGTACCGGAAGAGATCAAATCCACATTTGATAAACTGGGCATCCCGCAGGCGGAGCACAAGTACCTGGCCGGTGTGGGAGCACAGTATGATTCCGAACTGGTTTATCATCATCTGCAGGATTTTGTGGCGGAGCACGGAGTCATTTATTCGGATCTCGAATCTGCCATGAGAGGCGAGTACGCCCAGATGATCCAGGACTATTTCATGAAGCTGGTGCCGCCGACAGACCATAAGTTCGCGGCGCTGCACGGCGCGGTATGGTCCGGGGGATCCTTCGTGTATGTACCGAAGGGTGTCAAGGTGGACATCCCGCTGCAGTCCTATTTCCGTCTCAACGCGAAGGGCGCGGGCCAGTTCGAGCACACACTCATTATCGTTGAGGAAGACGCGGATCTTCATTTTATCGAGGGCTGTTCCGCCCCGAAGTGGAATGTCGCGAACCTCCACGCGGGCTGTGTAGAGCTGTATGTCAAGAAAAACGCGCGGCTCCGTTACTCAACCATCGAGAACTGGTCCAAAAATATGTACAACCTCAATACCAAGAGGGCCATCGTAGAGGAGGGCGGCAGAATGGAATGGGTTTCCGGTTCCTTCGGATCCCATGTATCCTATCTGTACCCGACGACGATCCTCAAGGGAAAAGGAGCGGACTGCGAATACACCGGGATCACCTTCTCAGGAAAAGGCCAGGACCTGGATACCGGCTGCCGTATGGTCCATATCGGAGAGGAAACTTCTTCCCTCGTGACGACCAAATCCCTTTCCAAGGACGGTGGCATCGGGACCTTCCGCAGCGCGGTGGAGATCCGGCCGAGCGCCAGGAGATCCAAGTCCTCGGTAGACTGCCAGAGTCTGATGCTGGATGACATCTCCCGCTCTGATACTATTCCGGAGATGGATGTCTGCACAGAAGACTGTGATATCGGACATGAAGCAAAAATCGGCAGTATTTCAGATGAAGCGGTATTCTATCTCATGAGCCGCGGGATTTCAGAAGACGAAGCCCGTGCCATGATTGTGTCCGGATTCGCGAATCCGATCAGCAAGGAGCTGCCGCTGGAGTACGCCGCGGAGATGAATAATCTGATCAAACTTGAAATGGAAGGGAGTCTGGCGTAATGACGGAAAACAGGAACAGTGTGATCGTAAATCGTCTGCCGTCTCTTACATGGAACAGACTGGGCGTAAACCGCGCGTATGTCGATCTGGACAGCCTCCCGGCCGTCAGCGATGAAGCGGTTTTCACGTCAGCGAATACAGAGCAGGTCAGCACAGAAACCAAAGCGACCCCGGAAGCCACTGCCTGGGCAGATGGTTTTACACAGGGGATCAGAAGAGAAGCATACATTGCCGCGAAATCAGCGATTTATCAGGCACAGGCGTTCGCGACCGGTCTGGGCGGGGATTATACCGAACTGATCGGAAAGCTGGTGCCGGAGACGACCGTCTTTACGCTGGAAGAAAATCAGAAACCGGAAAAGCCGGTGATCCTTTCCTGGGACTTCGGGAAAGGCGCCAGAGCAGCCGCCCAGCAGATTATCTACGCGAAGAAAGGATCCGAGGCGACGTTCCTGCTGAATTATCTGTCTGACAGGGACGCGGCAGGCCACTGTGCTTTTGAGACCAAGGTCATCCTGGAGGAGGGCGCGCATGTCCGCCTGATGAAGGTGAATCTGCTTGGCAGTGGATTTGTCGTACTCGATGACTCCGCGGCAGTACTCGGAGAAAACGCGGTCTTTGATTTTGTCCAGATGGAACTGGGCGGAGCGAAGACCTATACCGGATGCTACGCGGATCAGTGTGGGGATCATTCCATCTTTACGGTCAACACAGGCTATATGGTCAACAGGGATCACCTGATGGACATCAACTATGTGGCAGCCCAGCGCGGAAAAAATACCGACAGCAAAATCTATGTCAAGGGTTCCCTGAGAGATGAGGCCTTCAAGGTATTCCGCGGGACGATTGATTTCCGCAAAGGATCGAAAGGCTCCGTCGGAGATGAGCAGGAGGATGTGCTCATTTTCGATCCGGGTGTCGTCAACAAAACCGTTCCGGTCATCCTGACGGAAGAAGAAGAAGTGGACGGCAGACACGGCGCGACCATCGGCAATCTTTCCGAGGATATCATGTTCTATCTGGGGACAAGAGGGATCGCCAAGGAAGACGCGGAGATGCTCATGACACGCGGCAGACTGCTGAGTGTTGCTCATATGATTCCTGATACAGAGACAGTAGATAAGATTTCTGATTTTATCGAGGAGGCTTTTGGCGATCATGAGTAATGATTATATAAAGGATTTCCCGATTCTGCAGAACCGGGAGTATATCTATTTCGACACGGCGGCGACATCCCAGCGTCCGGTCCAGGTGATGGACGCCATCACGGAGTTCTACAAAAAGGATAATGCCAATCCGCTGCGCGGACTCTACGAATGGAGTATCGCGGCGACAGAGGATTACGAGAACGCGAGAGCGAAGGTTGCTTCGTTCATCAACGCGAAACGCGCGTCCGAGATCGTGTTTACCAGAAATACCACGGAATCCCTTAATCTGATCGCTTACAGCTGGGGCCGGACAAATATCCGCAAAGATGACGAAATTGTTGTCGCGGTATCCGAACACCACAGCAACATCCTGCCGTGGCAGATGATCGCCCGGGAAACCGGCGCGAAGCTGGTGTGGCTTGAGTGTGACCAGGCAGGCGTATACTCCGATGAGGAGCTGTCTGCCAAAATCGGTGAAAAGACAAAGGTTGTGGCCATCGCCCAGGTATCCAATGTGCTGGGGCAGCCGAAACCGGTGAAGAAGATCGCGGAGATGGCACACAAAGTCGGGGCCGTCATCGTTGTGGACGGCGCGCAGAGCGCCCCTCATATGAAAGTAGATGTCCAGGATATGGATGCGGACTTTTTCGTATTCTCAGGCCACAAGATGCTGGGACCGATGGGAATCGGCGTTCTGTACGCGAAGCAGGAACTGCTGGAAGCCATGCCTCCGTTCCTGACCGGTGGTGAAATGATCGAATACGTGACCCGCGAAGATGCCACCTACGCGGAAGTGCCACATAAGTTTGAGGCCGGTACCGTCAATGCCGCGGGAGCAGTCGGCCTGGCGGCGGCGATTGATTATCTGCAGCAGGTAGGCTTTGATTATATCGAAGCGCGGGAAAAAGAACTGACGGCCGCTCTTCTGGAAGAAATGAAAGCCATCCCGGAAGTGGAGGTTTACGGATCAGAGGATCCGGCGGCGCACTGTGGCATCGTAACGTTCAATATCAAGGACTGCCATCCGCATGATGTGTCCTCCATCCTGGACGCGGACCATATCTGCATCCGCGCGGGCCATCACTGCGCGCAGCCACTGATGCAGTACATGGGCGTCAATGCCACCTGCAGGGCCAGCCTGTATTTTTATAACACTTTGGAAGAGGTACACCGTTTCGCGGAAAGCCTGAAAAAAGTCAGAGAGGAACTCGGTTATGGATCTTAAGCAGCTGTATCGGGAGATTGTCAACGAACACAATCTGCATCCGACACACAAGCATGACCTGGAGGACGCGAACCTGAAGCTCCGGGGAGTCAATCCCAGCTGCGGAGACGATATCACGCTCCAGCTGAAGGTGAATGACGGAATCATTGAGGACGGGTCGTTTAACGGAAGCGGATGCGCGGTATCCCAGGCTTCAGCGGACATGATGCTGGATCTGATCATCGGTAAAAAAGAGGACGAAGCAAAAGCGCTGGCGGATATTTTCATGCGCATGATCAAAGGCGAGGCGACAGATGAAGAAATCGAGTCCCTGGATGAAGCCGCCGCGCTCCAGAATGTTTCCCACATGCCGGCGCGTGTCAAATGTGTGCAGCTTGGCTGGAGAACGTTCAACGAAATCATTAAAGATGAAGCTCATGAACATGAGCATAATTTTGAAAAAGACGACGATCAGGACTGATCAGTCAAAACGGTAAAACAGTTCCCCGGCGGCATGTTCCTGCTTCCGGGGCTGTTTTTTGGGGAATCGCGGATGATGATACCGGCCGGGGATGTCCGGCCCGGGATAGTCTGAGTGACAGCACAGAAGAAAAGAAAGGAAAACTATGTTCGCGGATATCCATTTACACAGTCAGTACTCCTTTGATTCACAGGAACTGATGGAAAACCAGGTGAAGCGCGCGGTGGAAACCGGTCTTCCGGTGATGTGCTTTACGGATCATATCGACTGGGATTTCCCGATCCCGGAGATGATTTTTGACTATGATGTGGATCAGTATATGGAAGAAATCGCATCCCTCCAGGAGCGCTACAGCAGCCGGATCCGGATCCTGAAGGGAGTGGAACTGGGAATGCAGCCGCAGCTGGGGGACCGGTACCGTGAACTCCTGCAGAAGTATCCCTTTGACTACGCGATCAGTTCCCAGCATCTCGTAGAAAAAAAGGATCCGTATTATCCGGAAATCTTTGAGGAATACGGAGATGCCGGTGTATTCCGGAAATACTTTGAAGAGACGTATGAGAACCTTCAGGCTTTCCATGACGCGGATACCCTGGGACACCTGGATTATGTCGTCCGTTACGGACAGAACGGGGCCGGGGAATACAGCTTCCGCCGGTACGGGGAGATCATCGACGAAATCCTGAAGCTGCTGATCCGCCATGATATCGCGCTGGAGGTCAACTCCGCCGGTATCCGCAAGGGACTGGGCTTTCCCAATCCGCATCCGGATGTCATCCGCCGTTACCGGGAGCTGGGCGGAAAGCTGATCACTGTCGGTTCTGACGCGCATGTCAGTGAGGATGTCGGCAGGGATTTCCCGTTGCTGGAACAGATCCTGAAAGCGGCAGGATTTACGGAAACCTGCTATTTTGTGGAGCGCACCCCTGTGTTCCTGAAGATCTGATCGCGCGTTGGAGCTGTTTTCAGGCTCCATCCCATGCACTGGCAGTGAACAGCGGGTCGTACATTCTGTCCTGCCACAGATGTTTGACAACTGTCCAACCGGGTATATTACTTAATTGAAAATCAGGAACGCGGCAGCGGTTCCTTTCCGGTCCGGCTTCCGCCGTATCGGCAAAAACTAAAGCAATCCCTGTCAGGGAAAAGGAGATATTATCATGTCAGAGAAAAATTTCGAGTATATCGGAGGAAATCTGTATCGATTTGAGCTGGAGACCTATGAGCATACACAGATGATCAATATCACCGAAAGACTCCAGGAGATCGTGGCCTTCAGCGGCGTATCCTCAGGACTATGTACAGTCTTTATCCCGCATACGACTGCGGCTGTGACGATCAATGAAAACGCGGACCCGGCTGTCCAGATCGACATGAAAAAGGAATTCAACGAAATCGTTCCGTGGGAAAACGGTTACCTGCACGTGGAGGGCAATACCGCCGCGCATGTAAAATCTTCCATGATCGGGACTTCCGAGGTCATGATTGTCCGTAATAAAAAACTGTTGCTGGGACAGTGGCAGGGCGTGTATTTCATGGAATTTGACGGACACCGGACCAGAACTGTTTATGTAAAGCTGCTTCAGGACGGTACCCGTTAAGGGACTCCTGATAACGGATGATTTTAAGAGGGACGCTGATAATTTCCGAAGAACTATCAGCGTTTCTTTTGTATTAAGTTGAAGGAATGAAAGCGGTCGCGCTTTCAGAGGTATTCATGAGGAAAATACTGAAAACACTGAAACCATACTGGTTACAGGTGCTGCTGCTTACCGTGCTGATGGTGGTCATGGCATTCTGTGACCTGGCGCTTCCTCAGTATACATCGGATATCATCGACGTCGGGATTACCAACAAAGGGGTCTCCCACATCGTCCCGGCAAAAATCACATCCGATGATTTTGAGGCAGCCGAAATGTTTATGACCGACCGTGAAAAAGCCGCCTGGGAGGAAAGTTTCACCGCAGAAGGCAGTATCTATGTGAGAAACACCGATGACGAGGCGGCACTGGATCAGCTGGATAAAGAACTGCTGATCCCGCTGCTGATGGATTATGAAACCTCCCATACTACAGAACAGCAGTTCCGGGAGATGGTCGCCGGGATGCTGCGCCAGACACCGGAAATGAGCGCCATGGCGGAGCAGGTGGAAAGCATGTCCCTGGATGAGCTGGGCAGTCTGCTGAATATCGAAATTTCCTCGTTTCAGGAGGAAAATGAGGATAACGAGCGGATCACCTATGTGGACATGAAACCACTGATCCGGAATATGGCACAGGCCGGCGCCGGCGCGGAAGCAATGACACAGCTGCGGGATACCACGGAAAAAATGGTTGATACGATGGGCAGCATGCTGATCACTTCCATGGGAGCTTCCTTCGCGGCTTCCTGTGACAAAAACGCGGGGATGGATATGAACCGGCTGCAGATGGACTACATGTGGTCTGTGTTCTGGAAAATGGCACTGATCTGCCTGATTATGCTGGTGATCCCCTGCCTGGTTTCCTATGTCGCTTCCGGTGTAGGCGCTGCGGTGGGAAGAAACCTCAGAAGGGATATCTTCCATAATGTCATGAGCTTTTCCAGCACGGAAATGAACCGCTTCTCCACCGCGTCCCTGATCACCAGGAGTACCAACGATATCCAGCAGATTCAGCTTGTCATCGTGATGCTGCTGAGAATGCTGATGTACGCGCCGATCCTCGGGATCGGCGGTATCGTGAAGGTCGTCCAGACCCGGGCCAGCATGGAATGGATCATCGTCCTCGCGGTGGTTTGTATTGTCGTCCTGGTCGCCATCCTGATGGGCGCGACGATCCGCAAATTCCGCCTGATGCAGAAACTGATCGACGCGCTGAACCTGATCTCCCGCGAGATCCTCACCGGACTGCCGGTGATCAGGGCCTTTGGCCGTGAAGAAGAGGAATCGCAGCGTTTTGAAAAGGCCAATAAAGAACTGGCCGGCGCGCAGCTCTTCACCAGCAGGGCCATGACCCTCATGATGCCGGGGATGAACCTGATCATGTACGGGACGACATTGCTGATTGTATGGGTTGCCGCTCACCGGATCGATCAGGGGAATCTTCAGATCGGAACGATGACGGCGTTTATCACTTACTCGATGATGATCGTCATGTCCTTCCTGATGATGACGATGATCTCCATTTTCCTGCCCCGTGCCGGTGTCGCGGCAGAGCGGATCGATGAAGTCATCAATACCCGCTCCAGCATCAGGGAACCGGAGCATCCGAAGCATATCGCGCGGAAAACAGGCCGGATTGAGTTTTCGCATGTAGGCTTTGCCTATCCGGGAGCCGATGAAGAAGTCCTGTCGGATATCAGCTTTACGGTGGAGCCGGGAAAGACCACCGCGCTGATCGGCAGCACCGGTTCCGGAAAATCCACACTGATCAGCCTGATCCCCCGTTTCTATGATGTTACTTCGGGATCGGTGACGGTGGATGGCGTGGATGTCCGGGATCTGCCGATCCGGGAACTCCGGGAAATGATCGGATATGTCCCGCAGAAAGGCGTCCTGTTCTCCGGAACCATCGCCTCCAACCTGCGCTTCGGAGATGAAAACGCGTCTCAGGCAGAACTGGAGACGGCGGCAGCCATCGCCCAGGCCAGTGAATTTATTGAAGAAAAAGCCGAAAAGCTGGATTCTCCGATTGCCCAGGGCGGTACCAATGTATCCGGCGGACAGAAGCAGAGACTGGCCATCGCGCGGGCCATCGTCAAAAAACCGGAAATCTTTGTGTTTGACGACAGTTTCTCCGCGCTGGATATGAAAACCGACGCGAAACTGCGTCATGAACTGGCGCAGAGTACCGCCAGCAGCGCCGTCGTGATCGTCGCCCAGCGTGTCAGCACGATCATGCACGCGGACCAGATCATCGTCCTGAATGAAGGCAGGATTGTCGGTAAAGGGACCCATGAAGAACTGCTGAGCACCTGCGAAGTCTATCACGAGATCGCGTCATCCCAGCTCTCAGAAAAAGAACTGGGAAAAGGAAAGGAGGCGGAGTGAGATGGCAGAAAACCAGACACCAGCCCGCCCGGCCGGAAGACGCGGCCCCGGCAGAGCGACCATGCCGGCGGAGAAGCCGAAGGATTTCCGGGGTTCGATGAAAAAGCTGCTGAAGTATATCGGAAGCTATAAAATTACGATCTTTATCGTCATGATCTTTGCCGCCGGCGGCACGGTGTTTACGGTGGTCGGGCCGAAGGTCATGGCGGAAGCGACCAATGCCCTGGCGGACGGCCTCATGGCCAAAATCGCCGGGACCGGCGGGATTGATTTCCCATATATCGGTAAAATTCTCCTGATCACCCTGGCGCTGTATATGACCGCTTCCCTGATGCATTTCGTGCAGGGATGGCTGATGACCGGTGTGACGAACAAGCTGAGCATCCGCCTCCGGCGGGATATTTCAGAGAAAATCCACCGGATGCCGATGAAGTACTTTGAAAGTCACACCTACGGGGAAGTGCTGTCCCGCATTACCAACGATGTCGATACGCTGGCCATGGGGATGAACCAGAGCATCGCCCAGGTCATCACGAATATCTGCACGATTGTGGGCGTCATCATTATGATGCTGACGATTTCCCCGCTGATGACACTGATCGCCCTGATCATGATCCCTCTGTCCGTTGTGCTGATCGCGGTGCTGGTAAAATTCTCCCAGAAATATTTCCGCATGCAGCAGGATTACCTGGGACATATCAACGGAGAGGTGGAAGAAAGCTACAGCGGACAGCTGGTCATCAAGGCGTTCAGTAAGGAAGAAGCCATGATGGAGCAGTTCGATGAAGTCAACGAAGTACTCTTCAAATCCGCGTGGAAATCCCAGTTCCTGTCCGGCCTGATGCAGCCGCTGATGATCTTTGTCAGCAATCTCGGTTACGCGGGCGTGGCCATCGCGGGCGGAGCCCTGGCGATCCGGGGCGTGATCGGCATCGGCGATATCCAGGCGTTCATCCAGTACGTCAAGAGCCTGACCGCGCCGATCCAGCAGATGGCCAATATCATCAATATGCTGCAGTCCATGACGGCGGCATCCGAGCGGATCTTTGAGTTCCTCGGAGAAGATGAGGAAATCCAGACGCTGGAGAACCCGGTACATCTGGATGCAGTCCGGGGGGATGTGACTTTTGACCACATCCGGTTCGGATATGATCCGGATCAGCCGGTCATCCGCGACTTCAGCGCGGAGATCCGCAGCGGGCAGAAAATCGCCATCGTCGGGCCGACCGGTGCCGGCAAAACCACGATCGTCAAGCTGCTGATGCGTTTCTACGACGTGGACAGCGGGAGCATCCTGCTGGACGGACACGATATCCGTTCCTTCAATCGCGCGGAACTGCGGGAAAACTTCGGCATGGTACTGCAGGATACCTGGCTGTATAAAGGATCCATCATGGAAAATATCCGCTACGGCAGGCTGGACGCGACGGACGAAGAAGTCATCGAAGCGGCGAAAGCTGCCCATGTCCACCATTTTGTCAAGACCCTTCCGGGCGGTTATGATATGGAACTCAATGAGGAAGCCTCGAATATTTCGCAGGGCCAGAAACAGCTGCTGACCATCGCCAGGGCGATCCTGGCAGATAATCGGGTGCTGATCCTCGATGAAGCGACTTCCTCCGTCGATACCCGTACAGAGGAACTGATCCAGAAGGCCATGGACAACCTGATGGAAGGCCGGACCAGCTTCATCATCGCCCACCGGCTGTCGACCATCCGCAACGCGGACCGGATCCTGGTCATGAACCAGGGAGACATCGTCGAGCAGGGGACTCACGAGGAACTCCTGGCCAGGGGCGGTTTCTACGCCGACCTGTACAATTCACAGTTTGAGGAATAAATCGGAAAAGAACGGAAATGCAAACGAACCTGTCAGCCATCACATCCGTGTGGCCGGCAGGTTCTTTTTGCGTAATTCGTGTGCGGATGATGCCCGGCGTTCCGCCGGTATCGGTTGGGAGCGCAGGGACTCCCTCGGATCGCGTCAGGGAAACGCTGATTGATTCCGCTGCTTATTTGTCATCTTGAGCGCAGCGAAAGCGAAGGATCTTTAAATCAGTGTTTCCTTAGGAAATGTGAGGTGGCAGGCACCGTCAGCCTGCCAGCTGCCGCATCAGTGCCGGCAGCTCCGTGATACTCCCGATC